>JANNQJ010000300.1:0-6129 GCA_031400675.1 Cyclobacteriaceae bacterium | reverse complement strand
TCTGTTGACAGAGGGCCATACTTACCTGCCTCTTCTTATGCATTGGTGCATCAGGCATCCGTACAAAATTCTGAACGAGGTGTGTTCTCATTTTGTATGTGCCCGGGTGGTTTTATTGTCCCTTCCGCTACGAATCCTGGTGAAGTAGTTGTAAATGGCATGAGCCCTTCGCGCAGGAATTCTAAATTTGCTAACTCTGGAATTGTTGTAGCAATCAACGAAAGTGATTTTAAGAAATACAGTCAACACGGGCCGCTGGCCGGAATGTATTTTCAACAAGAAGTTGAGCAAAAAGCTTGTGCCATTGCGGGTGGAACTCAATTGGCACCTGCCCAACGCCTGGTCGATTTTGTTGAGGGAAAGAATTCATCTTCGTTGCTTGAAACATCCTACCAGCCCGGACTGACCTCAGTCGCCATGCGCGATTTACTTCCTGTATTTATTACGGATGCATTGAAGCAAGGCTTTAAAAACTTCGGAAATAAAATGAACGGCTATTTAACAAATGAAGCACAGATTGTAGGAGTTGAAAGCCGCACATCTTCCCCGGTAAGAATTCCGAGAAACAAAGAAACACTTGAACACCCTCAAATTAAAATGTTATTTCCCTGCGGAGAAGGAGCAGGCTTTGCAGGAGGAATTGTTTCAGCCGCGATGGATGGAGAGCGCTGTGCTGAAGCCGTCAATTTGAAAATTCGTTGATTTGAAGATTTGAAAATTAAATCGCTCAATTTTCAAATCTTCAGATCTTCAAATTATTAAGGTTTCAACCAAGACTCTCGCAGCGCCAATTGTTCAGGAGTTGCATTTTCATTGAACGTGAGAATGAATTTTTTCTTAAGCTCTACTTTTTTGATTGGTGCTTTTAGTTCAAGTTCCTGCTGCTCACCCTCTTCATTTTTGCGCAACACGGTGTAAGAAAGCGTATTTCCCTCCACTAACCCCGTTTGCTGCTTGATAAAGAATCCTTGCAGATCAGGCCCAAGGTCGGGGATAGTTTCTCCATTAATTTTTACTAACACATCACCAGTTTTTAAACCAATTGCTTTTCCCTGTTCGTTAAGAAAATCAGCATTTCCGATTGAGAGCATGGGCTTATTATTAACCTGTGCAAGTGCAATTGTTTCTTGATTCAGCGTAAAACCAAGGCTTGTTTCAAGGTTAATTAGTTCCGGGTAAAAATTGACGCCCACAAGATCGAGTGTTTCTTTGAATGGTAGTTTTTCGGAACCTGATACATAACGTTTTAAAAATTCACCGATTTCCGGATACGTGAGCTTGGTAATTTCATCGAACAATTGGTCATCGTTGAACGCTTTTGTCTTTCCGAATTTTTTGCCGAGGTCGGCTGCCAGGTTTTGCATGCCATACTTACCGCCTGATAACTTTCTCAACTTAATGTCTAGACACATTCCGATAAGCGCGCCCTTTTGGTACACGTTATAATATTGGTCTTTGTACTTATCCAATGTAAACTTGCTGATGTCAGTAAACGGAACATCATCAATGAACTGATCAGCCGTGGCCATTTTTTGACGGAGAACATCCAGGTACTGTTCGGGAGTGATCAGGCCATATTTTACTTGAACATTGCCTGCAAAATATTCTGTTACACCTTCATACAACCACAGGTGTTTCGACATTTTGGGATCATTGAAGTCGAAATTGTGAATTTCTTCCGAGTGAATGGTGAGCGGTGTTACAATATGGAAGAACTCATGTGCTACAAAATCGCGCAGTTGTTGATTCATTTCTTCAATGGTTTTCTCAGGCATGTAATAAAACGATGAATATGAATGCTCTAAAGCGCCATAGGAATATCTTGTTGGATCGTTAAAGAAGTAGAAAATGAACGCATATTTATCCACCGGTAAGGTTCCGCCTAGGTATTCTTTTTGTGCCTGAAGTACTTCCCGCACACTGTTGGCAATTTCTTTGGCACTGATTTTACTGTTTGGGGAATACGATCCAATGAGTACTTCAGTTTTTCCTACATACACAATAGCTGTATCCGCTTTACTGTACATGATGGGCGAGTCAATCAGCTTGTCGTAATTTTCTGTGGAGTAGGTGTCCACTAATTTTCCATCTGATGAAGTGTTTTTTTCTTTTATAAATTTTGTGACAGGCACTCCCGTTTGATCTGTGATTAAGCCTGTTGTGCCATAGAAATCTTTTTGCCGAATGACATTAAAGGTAAAAGATACTCCCTTCATACCTTCGAAGTATCCAAAGAATCCGCTGGTATTCAGCACAAAATTTTTCCCATCTTCAATATTTGTGGCTGCCATAGGATAGATCGTTGGCCCTTCCACTTTTGCATCAATAACATCATCCACCCAGTAGGTGATTTTTTGAAGTTTACTGGCGTTTTTAATTTTCCAGGCGTTGTCGTTCAAACGTTCAACAGGTAGTTTGTGACCTTTTTTATCGGTGGCTTGAAACTCGGATATAAAGCGACCGTAATCTGCAATTTCATAGGTTCCGGGAATTATTTTTGGAAGATAAAATGTTATCTCTGGGGCTGTGACAGAAGGGGTGGATAGTGCTACGTATACTTTATCGTCAACGACTTTTGTCAGGTCTATTGTGTATTGATACGATGTTCCTTTTTTGGATTGTGCAAATCCCGAAATGGAAATGAATAAAATTGTAAAAATCGCTACGATTTTAATGCGCATAGTTTTGAAATTTAAGTGTGCAAGGTAAAGTAATATTTCAACGAGAATTGAGTACTTTGTTTAAGCGGTAGAAATACAGCATTTTACGTGAGTTATTTTAAAATGGTTGGCTGCTGATTGATGAGTCGATTGAAATTCAATTTTGTTACATGAAAAAGACAGTAATCGTTGGTGCTACCACAAATTCTGGACGGTATGCTTATTTAGCTGCCGAATCTCTTACCTCACATAAACATGAGATTATTCCAATTGGGATAAAAAAGGGAGAAGTATTTAATACACCGATCCTTAACATTCGAGAACGGCCTGTTATTACAGACGTGGATACGATTACTTTATACATAGGCCCTCGACATCAGCCCGAATGGTACGATTATTTGATTGGCCTTAAACCAAAACGGATTATTTTTAATCCAGGAACAGAAAATAGTGAATTTGAAAAGAAAGCGCAGGAGGCTGGTATTGAAACCCTTGAAGCTTGTACGCTGGTCATGCTTAGAACCAGACAGTACTAGACTATGAAAATGAGATTTAGGTCATAGGTGGAAGTTCGGGAATACTCTATATTGAGAGTATAAACACCAACGTATATGCTGTCTGATAAGACCCTAATTAATGTAAAGAAGCTGCACGCAAAGCCTGGAAAAAAAATTAGGCTAAAAGATTTTGACACGAAGTATATCGGCAAAGCCCTTAATAAAAAAGAAGCTGAAACGCTGTTGGAATCGGGTCGAATACATCTAGCCGAAATTCAGGACAAGTTTTATGCGCACAACAAATACAGTGTCCTGATCATTTTTCAGGCAATGGATGCAGCGGGAAAGGATGGAGCGGTGAAACATATTATGTCTGGCTTTAATCCCCTGGGCGTTAAAGTGCATAATTTTAAGGCACCCAGTTCACACGAATTAGACCACCATTATTTATGGAGACATGAGTTGGCACAACCCGCAAGGGGCGAGATCGCTATCCATAACCGATCTCATTATGAAAATGTGTTGGTTACACGTGTTCATCCGGAATGGATTATGAATGAAAATATTCCGGGTGTTGATTCGGTGAAGAAAATTACCAAAGACTTTTGGAACACACGCTATAAACAGATCAATCGTTTTGAGAAAAACCTGGCTGAGAATGGAACAGTGATCTTAAAATTCTTCCTCCATCTTTCAAAAAAAGAACAGAAGAAGCGCCTTCTTGAGCGTATCGATGACCCATCCAAGAATTGGAAGTTTGCATTGGGCGATCTGAAAGAAAGAGGTTTTTGGAAAGAATATCAAATGGCTTATGAGGAGGCAATTACAAGTACCTCACAAGAGCATGCTCCCTGGTTCATCATTCCAGCCGATGATAAATGGTATGCCAGGCTGGCTATTGCTTATGTTATTTATCAACAATTTGGAAAGTTAAAACTTCACTATCCTGTTTTAAGCAATTCTCAGAAGGCAGAACTGCAAACGGCTAAGCTTCAACTGTTGGCTGAAGAAAATGGAAAGGAAAATGTTGTGAATTTGAAGGCTACTTTTCGGTAGAACGATACACTGAAAATCATTCATTTTTATTTGCCAAAAATGCCGCTAAAGAGGCAAAAAACCTTATTTTTGTCGGTTATAAAAATCCATCATGAGCGTAGCGAAAGACAAGCAGGCAGCGAATTATTCAGCCAGTAATATTCAGGTTTTAGAGGGTTTAGAGGCGGTTCGTAAAAGACCGGCCATGTACATAGGCGATGTAAGCACAAAAGGCCTCCATCACCTCATTTGGGAAGTGGTTGATAACTCAATCGATGAAGCGTTGGCAGGCTATTGTGATGAAATACACGTGACCATTAATATCGATAATTCCGTAACGGTTGAAGACAACGGCCGGGGCATTCCCACCGACATGCACGAGAAGGAAAAGCGCTCGGCATTGGAAGTTGTTATGACAGTACTTCATGCGGGTGGTAAATTTGATAAAGACACCTACAAAGTTTCAGGTGGTTTGCATGGAGTTGGAGTATCGTGCGTGAATGCACTTTCCGACTTGTTAACAGCAACGGTTTACCGCGAAGGGAAGATCTTTCAACAAGAGTATCAGCGAGGCATACCACAATATCCTGTCAAGGTTATTGGTGAATCTGAGAAAAATGGAACAACGATTTCGTTTCATCCCGATAAGGACATCTTCATTGTTTCGGAATACAACTACGAAACGGTAGCTTCTCGTTTGCGTGAATTGTCATTCTTAAATCCAGGTATCACTATTTTTCTTACTGATCTTCGGGAACTTGATGAAAAGGGAGAAGCTCGCTCAGATAAGTTTCTTTCAGAAGGCGGACTGCGTGAGTTTGTCGAGTACATCGACTCAACCCGTGAAAAGCTTATACCCGAGCCGATCTATATCGAGAATAATAAAGGCGATATTCCGATACAGGTAGCACTAAATTACAATACATCGTATAGTGAAAATCTGGTTTCGTATGTGAATAACATTAATACACACGAAGGAGGCACACATGTGGCGGGTTTTAGAAGAGCACTGACTCGTACATTAAAAAATTATGCCGATAAGTCCGGGCTGTTAGAAAAATCGAAAATTGAGATAAGCGGTGAAGATTTTCGCGAAGGGCTTACAGCGGTAATTTCAATTAAAGTTCAGGAACCACAATTTGAAGGACAAACCAAAACCAAGCTCGGTAACTCCGAAGCAATGGGTTCGGTTGATCAGGCAGTAGGTGAGGTGCTTCAATATTATTTGGAAGAACATCCACGCGAAGCAAAACTTATTGTGAGCAAGGTTATTCTTGCTGCTCAGGCTCGTCACGCTGCACGGAAAGCACGTGAAATGGTGCAACGCAAAAATGTATTGAGTGGTACCGGCCTGCCAGGAAAACTTGCTGACTGTTCCAGCACCGACCCTGGAATTTGTGAATTGTATTTAGTTGAGGGAGATTCTGCGGGTGGATCAGCTAAACAAGGAAGAGATAGAAACTTCCAGGCTATTTTACCCTTGCGTGGAAAAATTCTGAATGTTGAGAAAGCTCAGGAGCATAGAATTTACGACAACGAAGAAATCAAGAATATGATTACTGCACTGGGTGTAAGCTTTGGAACTCCTGAAGATGATAAGGCGTTGAACATGGTTAAACTTCGATACCATAAAGTTATTATCATGACTGATGCGGATGTAGACGGCAGCCATATACGTACCTTGATATTGACTTTCTTTTTCCGCTACATGCGTGGTTTGATTGAAAACGGATTTGTGTACATCGCTCAACCTCCATTGTATTTGGTTAAGAAAGGAAAAACAGAACGCTACTGCTGGAATGAGGAAGAACGGAACGCTATTATAAAAGAGTTAGCTGAAGGAAAAGAGGATTCAGTAGGCGTACAACGTTACAAAGGTTTGGGTGAAATGAACCCCGAACAGCTTTGGACGACCACCATGGATCCTTCGAAACGCA
>JANNQJ010000299.1:0-2982 GCA_031400675.1 Cyclobacteriaceae bacterium | reverse complement strand
CCTTTTCCTTCAGCAGCACCGCGGCCTTACAAATCGTACCTGCAGTATCTACGAGGTCATCCACCAGTACAACATCTTTTCCATCCACATCACCGATCAGTCGCATGGATTCAATCTGATTAGCTTCTTTACGGTACTTATCACAAACAGCGAGCTCGGCATTGAAGAATTTCGCAAAGCTTCTTGCACGCTTAATTCCACCGACATCGGGCGAAGCAAACATGATGTTTTGCAGGCCGAGGGATTTTAGATAAGGAACAAAAATATAAGCTCCGTCCAGGTGATCCACCGGAATGTCAAAAAAACCCTGAATTTGATCCGCATGTAAATCGCAGGCCATAATTCGATCCGTACCAGCTGCTGAGAGCAGGTTGGCAATTAATTTAGCTCCAATTGAAACTCGGGGCTTATCTTTTCGATCCTGGCGGGCATATCCAAAGTAAGGTATAACCACGTTCACGCTGGAAGCACTAGCACGTTTAGCCGCATCCACCATCAATAACAGTTCCATCAGGTTATCGGATGGCGGAGTGGTTGATTGGATAATGAATACTTCATGCCCGCGTACTGACTCCGTGATGAAGGGTGACATTTCACCATCGCTAAACTGTTGGTAATTCACTTCACCCAATGCCTCACCGTAGGCATGAGCGATTTTCTCTGCTAAATACGTGGTTGCGCGACCGCTGAAAATTTTTACAGCCATGAGATTATGAATCAACTAAAATCCCGTCCTCAGGACGGGATTTATCTTCTTGTGTTGTCCTACTAGGGCTCGAACCTAGACTCTTCTGAACCAAAATCAGACGTGTTGCCAGTTACACCATAGGACAATATGTTCTGAATTACTCAGAAACCCGCATTTTTGGGTCTGCAAAAGTAGAATATTTTTTATAAAAAACGATCACCTGCCCCAATTTTGTGGGTTAATTAGGTGATCCTTTTCGTTTTCAATGAGTTTTGTTTAATTATTAACGTCTGTTGGCTCCGTGGCCGTTCCCTCCATAAAACCTTCGGCCCAGAAACGGTATGCATCAAGGATGGAGATAACAGCGTTTCTTAGATTTCGATTGTCGTTAAAATCAATTGAACCATAAAGTGAGGTAGAGTACCCCTGCCAAATGGATTGATTCTGGCGCTTGTCGAAAAGTTGAATAAGAAGCGTTCCGGTTTTGAGATCTAATTTCTTTGGATCGTACTCCAGATTTTCATCCTGCGTGGCTATCCAATGTTCAATTTCCGGTTGATTGTAGCCATTGAACTTTAAACTATCCGGAAACATTTTGTAACACACGAGTAAGTGAGGCCTGTTTACCGATTGCCGGTAGCCTAAGAATTTCATCCGGGAGAGAATCGACTTTTCGATAATAGTATTAGACATGCTTGAGTCAACTTCCCCAGTTGAATGCATGAGGTCAAATGTTCGGTATTTTTTGAAGTTTCCTTTATAGCTGTAATCGTACTCAACAGGCAATTCCTTATAACCGAGGCAGGAGGTAAACAGAATTATTGAAATGATTGAAATGTATAATCCCCTCATAATCCAGACGTTTAACTCTTAAGTTAAATGAATTAGAAATTGGACACAAGAAACGATCGTTACATTTTTGTTAACCCTTTTTTCAATGGAAAATTGAACTTTTGTTTCCTTATGGTTGTACCAATAGCTACATCAGGAAAGGAGGAAGAGAAAAATTAATGGAAAGATCATTCCCAACAATGCGAGTTTCCAACCTCTGCTTTGAAAGCTGTTTTTCCCTCGTTCAATATACATTCCTGTAAAGGCAATTATGAGCATAGCTAAACCAAAGATATCGGAATAGTATATCCACCATTTGCTTGTATCTACATGAAGTTTAGTCATTTGCCCCAATAGTGGAGTAGTTTTATAAGTTACGATTTTTCCCTGCCACGTATTGAGGTCAATGTCAACATCGTGTGTGGTATACGAAACGCGCAACACACCCTCATTGATCTGGTATCTCCTCAATAAATCTTCAATTTTTTGAGATTTAGTAAATTGTTCAATGTATGCATCATTGATTGAATCCTTTACTACTGGCGCAGTCGTAATTTGTTTTGTATCATAGGTATATCTACGTGGGTACCATTGCTGGCGGTGGTTTAGAAAAATGCCGGAGAAGGAAAAAGCAATGATAAGACCGAGGAAAAAGTAGGCAAGGTCGCGGTGCGTATTTCGAGCGGTTAGTTTCATAAAGCAATGCTATTGTGGTGATTATTGCAATTCTAAAGTCTCTTTTGATTTTCTTTTTACTTTTCTACAAACAAAATCAATAATGTAGATAAGGCAGGCTAGGGTAGCCAGGAGCCCGATGACTATCAAGACATTAAAATCTTCAATTCCGTTTATCAGGTACCGCTTGATCTGGGTGAATATCATTGGTTATGGGTAACAGTTCTCACCCACTCTCTGGCATTTACAAACGCTTCAATCCACGGTGAGATTTCATGATTTTGTTTTCCCGTAGAATAATACGGCCAGTTCCATGGAAATAAAGATCGCTCAATGTGCGGCATGATAGCCAAGTGCCGGCCATCATGTGAATACAATGCGGCAACAGCAAAATCAGAATCATTTGGATTGCCAGGATATTCCGGATAGGTATATGTAGCGGCTACATTGTATTGCTCTTGATTACCTTTAAGCCTGAACATACCCTCACCATGTGCAAGCCATACTCCAAGTCTGGTACCTTCATAACTTTGTAACATAACCGAATTGTTTTTTGGAATCGTAACGTTGATAAAAGTTGACTCGAATTTGCCAGAACCATTGTGATGCATTTTCGGGTGGCTACTCATTTCCATTTCGCGGTACACTAAGCCGAGTTCCATCATTAACTGGCAACCATTACATACACCAAGACTTAACGTATCCTTTCGATTGTAGAAATTATCAAGAGCAGCTTTTGCTTTTGGATTGTAAAGAAATGCACCGGCCCAACCTTTGGCAGAGCCAAG
>JANNQJ010000298.1:0-1604 GCA_031400675.1 Cyclobacteriaceae bacterium | reverse complement strand
CCATTCTTTGAATGCATATGAGGAAGAAGGGGCTGTATCTTAAAATCTACAAAATCGTTTTCCTTGTGAACGAAATTAATTCCCGTCTCTTCCGACACTTCGGTAAACGGCAGCTGAGATTTTGCGGTATCCACTCTTACTACAGGATCACGCGCTGAACTATACCGCACCGTAAGAACCTGATTCGCCTTTACATCCTTTTGTATCTCGTACTTCCCGTCGGGCCAGATTATCTTGAGCGTGTCAATCAGGCTCACCGTATCAAGCCCGATATGCAGTAGGCCATCGACTGTTGATTCAAATCCACGATTTAAAAAATGCTCGAAAAATTGCCGTTTCTGATTATGTCTTACCAGAACTTTAGCCCCAATCCCGTCACGGTTTTGATCATTTCCATCGAATTTCAGCCGGAGATAATTACGGTTGAAAATTTTGTTGCTTCTGTTTTCATAAATATGAGCTTCCTCATTCATGTTATTTACCGCAACATCCAGGTCGCCATCATTGTCAAGGTCAGCATACGTTGCTCCATGAGAGAATCCTTGTGTGTCCACACCCCACAATTCAGAACGATTCGAAAATGTTAAGTCTCCGTTATTTTCAAAAAAGTAATTTCTTAACGCTGCTCCTTCAAGAGATTTAATCGCGTTAAGTTTTTTGTCAAATTTTGATTGTGCCGTTCCTAGTGGAGTATTGTAAATATTCTGGTAGGTGATGTAATCCATATTACCCAGGTCACGCAGAAAGCCATTCGTTACAAAGAGGTCTTTATCACCATCATTATCATAATCGGCCAGCAGCGCGCTCCAACTCCAATCGGTACTGCTGACCCCCGATAGAAACGCAATCTCACTAAACTTACCTTCACCACGATTCAATTGAAGAGTATTACGGGTGTACTGCGGTTCGTAGCCAATTTTCAACGCCAATTGAAATTTATCATAACCGGTTGGAGGAATAATCAGCTTCTGTCTTCTGTTGTCTTCCGGGCGCATATCAAGTTCTATCACATCCACCAATTCATCATTATTGATATCAGCAATATCGTTGCCCATTCCGGCAAAACTTGTGTGCTTGAAATATTCAGAAGCCAGGTTGGTGAAGGTTCCGTCTTGATTGTTGATATACAGAATATCGTTCCCGATAAAATCGTTTGAAATATAAATATCCGGCCATAGATCATTGTTTATATCACTCACAGCCAGCCCCAGGCTATAGCCTTCGATTAGAATTCCTGCTTCCTTTGATACATCGGTAAAGGTGTTATTCCCATTATTCCGATACAGAATGTCTGTACTCACGCCTTCGCCGTTCAGTTTACGCGGCTGAATATTATTGACATTATTCTCAAACGATGCCGGGTTTGTAATTATAAAAAGGTCAAGGTCATTGTCTCCATCATAATCAAAAAATGAAGCGTGCATCGCCTGACGCTCATCTGCTATTCCATAATCTTCAGCAGATTCAGTAAAGGTATTATTGTGATTGTTGATAAATAATTGGTTGGCTTTTTCAGGTCTGTTTCCGGAAACGCACACGTAAATATCAAGCCAGCCATCCTGGTTTACATCTGCCATTACCGCACCCGTGCTCCAACTCGTATT
>JANNQJ010000297.1:0-26368 GCA_031400675.1 Cyclobacteriaceae bacterium | reverse complement strand
AGGAAATTGGAAGCAAAATACACCAAGCCGTATTTAATAATGGTGCCCGCTTCAGTCGCAGACACAATTGCCACTTTCTTTGCCCCTCCAATTAGTTTTACATGAAAATAAATTGTCAAGGAAAGGGTTAATGCAGCGGCTCCCAGTTGAATAAAATAAAATGTATTTGCCTTATACTGCTGATCTACCAGATAATAGGTAAGGGAGAACAATATCAGGTATATAATAAATGTAGCAGAAATATTAATGAAACTGATGAAATTAGTATGCAGAAAAAATTTATGACCGTTAATAATGGATACTAAAAGATACCACCCTAGCAGACATAAAAAATTGAGAGCAATTGCAATTTCGTAAATCGATGACGTAAACGGTTCAGGTAAAAAAAAGGATTGAAAGCCAAACCAAGCACTGCCTCTTACAAGTCCCCAAAACAACACAGTAGACAGGATCGTGTACAAGAAGCTTGAATATAAAAGCCGTTCTCTTGAGATCGTATTTTTTGCTGCAAAAAAAATGAGTGCTTGCGGAATGCCCAGTCCCAACACCAAAGCCATCAATTCAATAGAAGAAGTATAAATTGCAAATATTCCTTTTCCCTCGGCACCTAGTATCCTTGTAGAAATAATGGAATTAAAGAATCCGATTATAAAGGAATATATAGTGAGGCCTAAGGTCGCGAATATTGATTTTTTGAAGGACATCCAAAGTTGACTTTACCTAACAAAGTTGCAGTAGTCAGCAAAAATTGTTAAAAAATGCAAACTTGCGCTATCAATGAACAATAAAAAACTGATATTATTTATTACACCCTATCCATTTGATCAGGCGCCCTCGCAACGGTTTAGGTTTGAACAATATTTCAATGCATTAAAGGGGAATCATTTCAATATTGATTTCTATCCTTTTGTATCCAGCTCTTCTTATCACAAATTGTATAAAGCCGGTCATTTTTTTGGAAAATTTATACTTCTGATAACCGGATTTATTAACCGCATTCGTACGATGATACGAGTACCCCGCGCAGACTTTATCTTCATTCACCGGGAAATAACCCCTATCGGACCTCCGGTATTTGAATGGATCATTGCAAAAGTATTTAGGAAAAAAATAATCTATGACTTTGATGATGCCATTTGGGGTACAGACAACTTAAACGAAAGCAAACTGGAAAAATTGATTAGATGGAGAAGCAAGGTTCGGTATATCTGCAGATGGAGTTACCGAGTGAGTTGCGGAAATGAATATTTGTGCGCTTTTGCACGACAATACAATTCAGCTGTCGTTTGCAACCCAACAACGATTGACACTTCAGCCCTACACACGTCAGAAATGAATACATCCGGAAAAGAGAAGATCACCATTGGCTGGACAGGTTCTCATACTACATTAAAATATCTAAAAACAATCGAGTCTGTATTAGCCGAGCTGGAAAAAAAGTACCCTGCACTGGAAGTATTGATAATTGCAAATGAAAAACCTGAACTAAAAATACAGTCACTAAAATACGTACCCTGGACCAAAGACACTGAAGTCGAAGATTTGCAGAAAATAGATATTGGAATCATGCCATTACCCGATGATGAATGGACAAAAGGAAAGTGTGGATTCAAAGCTCTGCAGTATATGGCCTTAGAGATTCCTTCGGTAGTATCCAGTGTAGGGGTAAATATTAATATTATTGATCACGGCATCAATGGATTTCAAGCGTCAACGCAATCGGAGTGGTTCAATTTTTTAGAGCTATTGATTAACAATGTGTCTTTGCGAATGGAGATGGGGAAATCGGGAAGAGAAAAGGTAATTGAGTCTTACTCTGTTTCTTCTAATACTTCAACTTTTCTTTCCTTGTTTTTATAGTTGAGTATATAAATAAGCGCCAACGTATAATAAGGAAGTAATGGAATTTTATAACGTGAAAGTGTACCAAAATTAAAGGTCGAGATTCCCACCGCGAATGCAAAAGTAAGGCTGAATGTTAAACAAAACATCACGTTTGGGTTTGAGCACGACATAAGTACTGCAGTTCTTTTTTTTATAAGCACATACATCGTTAAAACGAGCAAGAGAGCACCTTCAATTGCTGATAATAGCATCAAAGGGTTTTTAATTTCCCATAAATAGGGCCTGAAAAGCGAAACATTTATTGCTTGAGGTGCCAGCTTCAACATTCCTCCAAAGCTGCCATCCAACTCCCCGAGATTATATCCGCTCCCTGCATTACGTCCTGAATAAAACCCGATATCATATGCTGTTATTTTTGATGTCTCAGCAATTCTATCAAGTGAATACCGTGGGTCATCCTCACTAATTAATATCAGTGAATAATATCCAATACACGTTAACATGACAACAATAAAAGGAACAACCATTAGCTTGAGTACTTTTGATTTTATTCTTCTCAATTGATTTGCATAAATCCATAAAAATGCTGCAGGTAAAAAACATAACAGAATGTATTTTTTAGTAGAAAAGATAATCCAGGCGCTTAAAACCAAAAGAATTATTGAGCCGATTTTTTGACGATGCCTGATAAAAAGATTACTAATTGAATAGGTCATTAATCCAAGACAGGCAAAGGTCAATGTATCTTTCATTAGCCCCGAACCCCAAAAAATTACCGAGGGGATAAACAAAATAGCCACCGCAATCCAAAAATGAAGTTGTGGTGTTTGGCGATACATCGCTATAAAGAAGGCCCATGAGCCTATGAAACTAAAAACAGCAAAAAGCACTGCTGTTGCCGAGTATGATGAAAATGTCAATAAATCAAATAGCGTACTAATCCTGATAATAAAGAATGAAGATTTGTCCTGATAAAAATAAATTTTAGAAGCATATTCATACGTTCTGGGAGAATACTCCCCGCTTGAAAATAACAATTCAAGACCCTTCGATGGTGAATCCCAAAATGCTTCCCATATTACGCGACTCCCAATGGTGTGAAAATTAAACGTATCACCACCGCCATAGTAAAATTGATAAAGCAGCCCGAGTGCAATTGCCCCGAAAATTTTGAATGTTAGGGCGGGGAAATAGTATTTTCTGTTTACGGAATCTGTAAACCATGGACGTATCAAGTACGCACCCGTATACACAAGGATGAGAATGAGGGGGGTAACAATTAGATCGCGTAGTTCCAAATCTTTTAATTCACGATTTCAAAAGACAAGCTCTAAAAATCTAACTTTTTTTCAGCCATACACATAACTGCATTCCTTTTTTTGTGAGTCTCATGTACGGCACCAAGAAGACATCCAATAGTTTAGGCATATAGGTGGTACATACATAGTACTCTGAATGTACAATTTCAAATTGGTTCTTCTTTGCATTCCGTTCAAACGACTTCAACGAAAACTCATATAAGTGAAACGGTTCGTGCATCGGACTAATATTAGCAACATAGTCAAGCCCCCTTACTTTGTAGTAGGTGTTCAATATTTTATTAATAAGCCAATCAGAGGAGGGTACTTCAATTTGCATAATACCTCCAATTTTTAACCATTTCATTGCCTTTTTAATAGATGCTGATGGGTCGTACAGATGCTCTAACACTGCACCAAAAGTTATAAAATCAAAATGATCATCAGGTAATTCAGCATCTTCAATTGATTTTAAAGAGAGTTTGTTCGGGTTGATATTCATTTTTTCTACAGCTCTCAAATAAAAAGATTCAGACGGTTCCAATCCGTATGTATTAAATCCAGCCTGAGTCAAGGCAATCATACATTTCCCTATTCCCGCTCCAATATCCAAGGCCCGATCTCCTTCTTTGAATCGGTAAAGACTTTTTACGGTCTCTATTTCCTTCTTAAAATATTCTGAGCTTACCGTAAAATAATTCTTTTCCCAATACTCCTCGGGCGGCACTCCGTAATGATCCTGAATAGAGTAAGGAGTGGGTTGTGGATTGGAGTAGACAAGTCCGCATTCATTGCATTTTACAACGGTTGTGGTGATTCCAATTTTATTTCTTGGATTTTTACCTTGTGAGCGATTCAATCGTTTCCCTAATACTTTATGAGTTCGCGCATCAGAGCCACACATGTTACATTCGCGTATGTAGCTGAAGGTATATCTTCTTTGCTGAACCTCCTCTAGTTTATCCATTGGCTTATTTAAATAATCCTGTTTTTAAGAAGCAAAAATTCAATCACCCTTCTCTAATCCTCTTAATCTCTTTTTGGCACTCTTGTACGCTTCGTCTTTTCGGCTTGCCTTCTTTTTCACTTCTTTAAAATACTTTTTAGCCTCTGCTTTGTTACCCTGTTTTTCAGCAATCTCTCCAAGGGCGATGAGTGAATATAAATAATACCCTGACTCGGTGGCTTCAATTTCTTCGGCATACCTGATACAAAGCTGGTAGTATTTTTTAGCTTCATCCAGATTTTTGCGTGCCTCGTATATCTCACCTAAATAAAAAGCAGCATACCGGCCGCTGGTAGCTTCATACCCAAGTTGTGCGCTGTCGATGCGTGTCAAAATACTTTTGCAAACAATCTCGGCCTGGGCAAACCGACCCATAGAATATAAAATACGCGCATAGTACCGGTGAAAAAATGGATTATCCGGATAGGTTTGGTTCAGATATTCGCTGATTTGAAAGGCTTGCGGCTGATCGTTTTCATAACTGTTTAAAATGCGCATAAGCCACATCATGGCCTCTGTCCGGGTATAAAAAGCATTATAGGAAACTTCTTTCAATTGCTTTAAGCCGAGTGCTTTATCGCCTTTCGGAAAAAACCAGAGAATGGGTTTAAGTGAGGGGTAATTTTCAGGCACCCATACCGAAAAATAATTAAACAAGGCATCGCCAAACAACAACTCCGGACTCAAGTGCTGCTTGCTTTTACTTTCTTCAAGATAATTCAACGCACTTTTCCCAGCGGATGCAGCCTTGCCCCAATTTTTTCGCTCTTCATCGGAAAACAGCCTGCTCTTAAATCCATAAGCGGCCGAAAGAAAAAAAGATGCCTCCACCTTGTACTCGGGGTATTTCTCAAACAGAACCTCGGCAACTGAAATAGTCGTATCCATATAGGCTACAAATATCTCATCATGCGATTTATCCTTCGTATTGGGCATGATCTTCCACCACTCAATTAAACCCATTAAAAAATACGGAAGGGGATGCCAGATATATTTTTCTCGCAGGTACCGAAACTGCTTTTCGGCTTCTATAAATTTAAAATTGTATAAATCGTTGAGAGCCTGGGTACACTCTAATTGAACTCCCAGATCATTTAAAAGAATAATGGTCGTATCTCCTTTTTGTTGTTGTGCTATTACAGGAAAGATCGCGACTAACTGAAAAATCGACAGCCATAGAAAAATGCATCGGTAAGATGATCTTTTTCGATAATAAATCATAGAATTACAGCTCCTCATCATCTGCTTGCTTCATGGAAACGCCAAACGAAACTAAATCAATATTCGCTACAGACAAAAAACTGCTATTTGTTTTACTTTGTGTGTCCACGCTTTTCCTGTTGTATGTTAAAAAGTCGTTTATAGAAAACGAAACCGCTGCCTTTGAGTTTTTACAAGACAGACCGGAGGGAATGGTGTTACAGGCCATCAGCGCGCTCCAGTTTATTTCAATTCCATTAGTCTATCTGTGGAAATTCACGGTGATCGCATTTGTAGTTTGGATAGGTTGCTTTATGTATGGTTATCGGGTCACGTACATCCAATGTTGGGGTGTGGTAATTGGCGCTGAGTTTATTTTTCTATTTCCTGAGGTTCTTAAGATTTTGTATTTTTTTATAATCGAAACCGATCCAACTTATTCAGATATTGGCGCTTTTTATCCGTTTTCGCTCCTGCACTTTTTCGACTATTACTCGATCGATAAAAAATGGGCATACCCGCTGCGAGCGTTGAATGTTTTTGAAATCGTATACTGGTTTACGCTCGTCTCAGGTATTCATCACTACGCCCGTAAAGAGAAAAAAATTGCCTGGTTTATTGTAATCTGCTCCTATATCCTGATCTTCTTTCTATGGCTGATATTTTATGTGATTGTCTATAAATAGTTAATGGTCATTAGTCATTGGCGCTTTAATATTGCTTTCCATAAATGACCAATGACCAGTGACAATGGCTAATGACCGGTGACTAAGAACTATTGACTAATTTCCCTATTTTCGCCCCTTAAGTTTTAAAATTTCCCTGATACATGAATTTTCAGAAGACGAACAATATTACCGGGTGGATTGTGTTCACGATTGCCCTTGCCGTGTACTGGCTTACCATGGAAGAGACTGCCAGCTATTGGGATTGTGGTGAGTTTATTGCCGTATCATATAAGCTTGAAGTGCCGCACCCTCCTGGCGCACCGTTGTTTTTGCTCATTGGACGGATGTTCTCTTTTCTTTCTTTTGGCGATGTCACCAAAGTGGCATACTGGATCAATTTTGTAAGCGTATTATCAAGTGCTTTTACGATTCTGTTTCTTTTCTGGTCGATTGTATTATTTGGTCGCAAACTTTTAAAAATTACAAAACCAGAAGAGCTAACGAATAATACATTACTGCTCATGGGAGCTGGCGCAGTTGGTGCATTGGCTTACACCTTTTCTGATTCGTTTTGGTTCTCAGCAGTCGAGGCTGAGGTGTATGCGATGTCATCTTTCTTCACTGCGTTTGTCGTATGGGCTATGCTCAAATGGGATGTGATCGAAGAGGAGGCCAAAGCAAACCGCTGGCTTATCCTCATTTTTTACGCGATCGGATTATCGATTGGTGTGCACTTGTTGAACTTAGTAACACTCCCAGCATTGGGGCTCATTTTCTATTTCAAAAAATACAAGCCTACTGCTTGGGGTATCGTTGTCACGCTTCTCGTCAGCGGATTGCTGATTCTTTTCATCAACGACCTGATTATTCCGGGCTTACCCAGTATTGCCGGAAATTTTGAAATCTTTTTTGTCAATTCACTTCGTTTACCCTTTGGCTCAGGTGTAATTGTTTTCAGTTTGATCATCATTGGTGCACTGGTATACGGCATACGCTATACTCAGAAAAACAAAAAGCCTATTCTCAATACATTGCTTCTATCATCCGCTTTTATTCTCATCGGATATACTTCATATGCATTGGTTGTAATCCGCTCTAACTACGATACTCCAATTAACGAAAATGCTCCCAAGGATATTATGACCTTTGTAAGTTACCTGAAACGTGAACAGTACGGTAGTCGACCGCTTCTATATGGCGAGTATTTTACAGCTCAACCCACCGGACTTAAAGAAGGCGCACCTAATTATAAAAAAGGAAAAGATCGCTACGAAATTAGGGATCGCGAGACATCGTATGATTACAATCCAAAAGACATGACGATTCTGCCCCGTATTTACAGTCGCGATCCGGCTCAGGTACAACGCTATCGCGAACTGTTGGATCTCCGTGAGGGTGAGAAGCCATCATTCTCTGACAATATTGGTTTCATGTTTTCGCACCAGATAGGCTGGATGTATGCACGCTATTTCATGTGGAATTTTGCGGGAAGGGAAAGCGATGAAATTGGCGCCAACTGGATCAGGCCAGGTGACTGGTTTGAGGATGTGCCCGAGGCTGTTACCAATAAAGCGCGCAATAATTTTTTCATGATTCCCTTTGTGCTGGGGCTTATCGGCATGTTTGTTCAAATGGTGAATGATCAAAAGAACGCGGCTGTCGTAGGCTTGCTGTTTGTGTTAACCGGAGTTGCCCTTGTTGTTTATCTCAACGGGCCTGCATCTGAACCCCGCGAGCGGGATTACATTTATGCTGCCTCCTATTATGCTTACTGTTTTTGGATTGGCTTCGCGGTTATTGGAGTTGCGCAAGCACTAACAAAAATTACAAAAAACTTAAAAACTGCCTCCATCGCTGCAATTCTGATTTGCAGTTCTGCTCCGGCCATCATGGCAGCAGAAGGATGGGATGATCACGACCGCTCTGACCGGTATTTCTCTGTCGATTCTGCTGTCAATTATTTGGAATCATGTGCCCCTAATGCAGTCCTCTTTACCGGTGGCGATAATGACACCTTCCCGTTGTGGTACGCGCAGGAAGTAGAAGGCATTCGAACCGATATGCGTGTGATCGTACTGAGTTATTACAATACAGATTGGTACATCGAGCAGAGCATGAGCAAACATTATGAGTCGATGCCATTGCCGTATACGTTAACACTCGATCAGTATCGCCAGGGCGGACCGAATGATTACCTGCCATATGAAGATTTAAGTATCAAAGCCATGGATCTTCAGCAATACATTGGTTTACTTTCAAAAGATTATAAAGGTCTACGCCTTTACCCATCTGCTAATGTGGTGCCCACAAAAGATATTGTACTGAATGTAGATGTTGAGAAAGTAAAGTCGATGGGCATCATCCCCGAAGGCATGGATAGTTTAGTAGTTCCTCAGATGTTGTTGCGTGTTAAAGGAAACGCGTTGGAGAAAAAAGATCTTGCCTTGTTAGATCTTTTGTTGACAAACAATTGGGAACGTCCACTTTACGTCAACAATACTTCGTTGGCACAATTTAACATTGACTTAAATCCCTATGTTGTAGTAGAAGGAAACACGTATCGTATTCTTCCTGTTTTTAATTCTAACCCCAGAACAAAGCTGGTGAACACAAAAGTATCGTATGACAATATGTTGAAGAAGTTTCAGTTTCGTGGATTGGATGACTCTACTGCCTATTTCACTCAGGATTACAGGAATTTTGTGTTGAATCACAGAGGTGCCTTCAACGAATTAGCAGATGCTTTATTAGAAGAAGGTAATAAAGCAAAAGCACGTGAGGTCGTATTGCATAGCCTCACAAAAATGCCACACAAATCCATCCCGTACGATGTCAGCAATGCGCGCAATGTTGAGATGTTGTTTGAGGTGGGTGAAAAAGAAAAAGCCATTGAGCTTGCTAACATACTGGGAAAGCAAATGGATGAAATGGCCGACTATCATTTGAGAAGTGGGAATTACGGAAATGATTTGTACAACAGTGTGGTCGTATTGGGTGAATTACAGCGTGTACTATACAGGTATGGCGAAGCTGAACTTGCTAAGAAATATGAAGATGCTTATCAGAAGTATGCGGATATGATGCAGATGGAACAGGGACGTTAGCCAAGTTCAAGGTTTCAGGTTTAAGGTTATTGGGCACCCCAATCTTAAACTTGAAATTTTCAATTTTTATTTCCTGACAATCAAAAGAAGATCAAGCGCCTCGTCAGCACGATCCGTTACAACATAATCCTCGTGACGAATACTACTTACCAGTGATGTGTCTCCGGTTTGAAGTTTGTTACGGTTAAACCGGTTCAGTAGTTCATATGGCATCCTGAGTATCCACGCAGGCAGGTTGTATTGCAGGTTAAAAATATCCCAACGGGTGATTCTCTCAACCGATTTTTTATTCTGTTCATAGTATTGCATCACCTTTTCATTTCCGGTGATGCCTTTCATTTCCACGTTCGAAAAAATTCGAGAAGCCAAATCCTTAAGTTCTTGTGCCAGGTATTCACGGATGTGCCACGGATTTCGGGATAATGATAGCTTTCGGTTGGGTGTAGTGAGCAGGGCAATTCCTCCGGGTTTTAACACACGGTGAATCTCTTCCAAAAAAAGAGCATCATTTTCAATATGTTCAATTACCTGAAAACTAACTACGCAATCATACTCGCTGTTTTTCAGATCGCCAAAAGGCGGAATGTTCATACTTAAAAATTTTCCTTCTGGAAACCGCTTGCGCAGCACTTGCAAGGCCTCTTCAATCTTATCCACAGCAGTGAACTGCGTTGATTTATTCATGAGCATTTCAACTCCCCTGCCTTCGCCACAACCTACTTCTAACAGGTTGCCCTTCACATAATCCTGCGCCACAACATAGGCTTTAAATAAGCGTTGATGTAGGGGGTTATCGGATGGAATATTTTCGGAAGTGATTTCGGTAGTATAAATTTTTGCCATTTTGATACGTCACGCAAAATTAATTGAATGATGCAGATATATTCCGAAAGGAATATTTTAATTTGACCGATATGATTTACAGGATTCTTACCGGCTTTTTTTGTCTTTTCTGCCTTACGGCACAGGCGCAGGTGCTGCGTGATTTAAACTACAATTATCAGTATAGCCCAGATCAACCATTTTCGCTGAACTGGAAAGTGGTCAGGCAGGCAGAAGGTTGCATGGTCTTTTACGAGTTAACCCGAAGAGACACCACACGGAAAAAGGAAGACGTATCCATCCAATGGGAAACCCGAAAATCAATTGGTGAAAAGAACGGAGAGGCGGTTACGGCCTCTGCTGAGATAGTAAAAACGTTGCCAGGAAAAACCATAGCCAAACTTGATTTCCCTTCACCTGAGGGTCAAAAAATAATTGTCGCGAAAGTTACAGTCTCAGATCAAAAAAAAGAACAGGTTTATGTGTTCTCCAAAAAACTTCCCCAAAAGAATTCTCTTTTTCTCTCTACCGATCAACTCATGATGATCAATTCTTTCATCCATGCAAACAATCCAGCAATATTTTCAGGATTCCATGTTACCAAACCAATTCAGATTTCGCATTACAACAATCAGTTTCCAGCTGCTGCTCCTGCTTTTTCTACTGCCCAGGCTAAAGTCCCTAAAATCCTTAAACCCGATTCCATTTTTTCAATTGATGCGCAAGCCACGAGTAGTTTTAGTAAAAAAGGATTGTACCTAGTTCAGCAAGATACTTCTTCAACAGAAGGCCTTGCGTTTCGGGTAGAAGAATATTATCCTAAACTTGGAAAACTTGAAAGTCTGGCGGGGCCACTGATTTACATCTGTACCAAGCAAGAAACCGAGAAACTTAAACAGGCAGGCAACGACAAAAAGAAATTTGATCAGGTTATTCTAACGATTACCGGTAATCAAGAGCGCGCCCGAGCTTTTATGCGCAGTTATTTCAAGCGTGTTGAGTTGGCGAATCAATATTTTAGTTCATACAAAGAAGGTTGGAAAACAGATCGGGGAATGATCTATATCATTTTTGGGTTGCCAGAAGAAGTATATCTCTTTGACGACCGGGAAGTGTGGGAATACAAAAATGATACTGTAAAAATCCGCTTTCAGTTTGTTCAATCTCCTACCCTTTTTGATCCCGATAATTTCGTGCTGATCCGCGATAAGAAATTTACCAACACCTGGTACGAAATGGTTGATTTGTGGAGAAAGGCGCGCTTTTAAGAAAACTCTAAATAACAATCATCAAATAACAAATTGATTAAAGTTTAAAACGCAATCTTAAATTTTCAAATGATTATTGTTAATTGGAATTTGAGGTTTGGATTTTCTGTCAATTATTGTGATTTGTGACTTGGAATTTGGAATTTTCCGAGAATGGAAAAAACAGACATGATCTACGGGACCCGTGCCGTAATGGAGGCCATCAAGGCGGGTAAACAAATTGAGAAAATATTAGTCCAAACCGGGTTGAATAACGACCTGATACGAGAACTCACAGGCGTAGCCAGAGAACACAACCTGCCAATTACCTTCGTACCAGCAGAAAAATTGAACCGACTTTCTTCTAACAACAAGAACCACCAGGGCGTTATTTGTATGCTGTCGGCAATTACGTATGCTTCCCTGAATGACCTGATTGATTTTGCCTACAGTGAAGGCCGCGAACCCTTTTTCATCATCCTTGATCGCATAACCGATGTGCGGAATTTTGGCGCCATCGCCCGCACAGCTGAGTGTGCCGGTGTAGAAGGAATCATTATTGGCGATAAAGGCAACGCCCCGATCACAAGCGATGCCATGAAAACTTCTGCCGGAGCATTGAATCACTTACCTGTCTGTCGTGAACCTGATTTAAAGAAAACCATAAAATTCCTCCGCGACAATGGCGTTATGATCGTAGCATGCACGGAAAAAGCAGACAAAAATATTTACCAAGTAAAGTTTGACAGGCCCGTGGCCTTGATCATGGGCTCAGAAGAAGACGGTATTTCAGACGTGCTTCTGCGCGAATCTGATGAGCTGGTGAAAATTCCATTGAAGGGGAAAATTGGCTCGCTGAATGTTTCTGTTGCAACGGGGGTTGCGATTTATGAAGTAGTGAGACAAAAGGTTAACAGAACGTAATTGGTTTTTATTTTTTGATCCAAACGATAAGATTCATATCCGTTTTAGTGAAACGAATAAAAGGTTTCAAAATAGGATCCAAAATTTTTGGTAAGTAAGTATCGTAGGTGGCTCCGTTAATAGCCAAAACATTGTACTTATTCATCCGCGCATTCTCAAGAAAAGATTTCCTGGTAAATTCATAAATATGGAATGGAGCGTGCATAGGTGAAATGCTTGAGACGTAATCCATTCCCCTGAGTCTATATATAAAATTTATCAGAAGTTGGTTCAATGTAAAGGCATTGGGAACTCCAATGTAGATTAAGCCCCCCGGCTTTAACCACTCTAGTGCCCTTGTAAGCGCGTAGTTTGGATCGTATAGATGCTCGAACACTGCACTAAACGTAATAAAATCAAAGTAGCCAGGCTCAAACTCTGCATTCTCAATTGTAATTAACTTCAGTCTTTGATCAGATATCCCCATCTTATTTACTGCAAATTCATAGAAATTCTTTGATGGCTCTATTCCATACGACTCCATTCCTTCTCTCTCCATCGACTTCATAACATTTCCCAGGCCTGCGCCTATATCCAGCGATCGTAAAAACTGGTTGTGCTTATAATTTGATTTGAAAAAATTAATCTCGTGCTTAAAAGCATTGTCTGTGTAACTCTTAAGCGCTTTATCAAAATAGCTGTCAACATCAATATTGTAATGATCCCCAAATTCCAACGGAATTGGAATAGGGTTGGAGAAAAGTAACCCGCAGTCATTGCATTTCATGACTGAAACTGAAATGCCTGATTTTCTGTTAGGGCTATATCCCTGAGAACTATTTAGTCGTTTGCCAATAACTTTCATATCTTTTGAAAGACACATGTTACATCTTTCAACCTTCAAAAAGTTATACTTCATATTCTTGATTTAAATCCTCTTACAAAAATTCTCCCCCCCCCTGCATCGCCTTCACATCGTTCACAAACCTGCGGAACTGATCCTCCTGGTCTTTCTCACACACAATAATTACGTTGCCAAATTCTGCAACCAAATAACCGTTCAGCCCCTGTACGACAATTAGTTTGTCGGGTGATGAGGCGCGTATGATGGAGTTGCGGGTATCATACATCAAGGTTTTTCCCTTTACTACGTTATTGTGTTCATCTTTTGGTGAGACCTCATGAATAGAACCCCATGAGCCTAAGTCACTCCATGTGAAGTTACCGAGGCATACAAACACATTGGTGGCTTTCTCCATCACACCATAGTCGATGGAAATGTTTTTGCATTGGGCGTACGCTTTTTCGATAGCATCTCCTTCTTCAGGTGTTCCAAAAGACGGACGACTCTCCTCCAGCACTTCAGCCATTTCCGGAAGGTGTTCTTGGATTGCTTTTACGATTGCTTGTACGCCCCAGATAAAAATACCAGAGTTCCATACGAAATCACCACTTTCTAAAAATTTCTTCGCCAACGATAACTCTGGCTTTTCGGTGAATGTTTTCACCTTCTTTGTTACTTTTTTATCTGGTAAAAACTGAATGTATCCATATCCAGTCTCCGGTCGGGTTGGTGTAATTCCAATCGTGAGTAATTTATCCTGTTCTTTAGCCTGTTCAGCAGCTTTCAAAATAATTTCGTGAAACTCTTCTTCTTTCAAAATCAGGTGATCAGAAGGACTCACGACAATCACAGCATCTTTATTTTGTTCATGGATGCGGTAACTTGCATACGCAATACACGCAGCTGTATTTTTGCGCATCGGCTCGGCTAAAATCTGACTGTGCTGCAAATCCGGTAACTGATCATGAACCAAATGGGCATGCTCCTGATGCGTAACTACATAAATATTTTCCTTCAGGCAAATAGTAGCGAAACGATCATACGTGGATTGCAACAATGTTTTGCCTGTGTCCAGCACATCTAAGAATTGCTTGGGCTTTGCGTTGCGACTACTGGGCCAAAAACGCACGCCCACCCCTCCTGCCATCAATACGACATAAAGATTTTTATTCATGTAAAAGGAGCGTTTAGAAAACCGGTCACCGAGCAAGGATTTTAGAATACCCATCTCTATTTTAAATTTTAGAATGTAGATTTTAGATTGAAAAGCACTTAGATTTTATATTAAAAGCAGAACTTAAAAATCTAAAATCATAACTCTAAAATCTAAAATTATTATACAATACCTTCCTTCAAAAGATCGTGCAGATGAATGAAGCCCATCACTTTATCGCCCTCCACCACCACCAGCTGTGTGATGCTGCTCGCCTGCATAACTTGCAACGCTTTCACTGCAAACTCATCTTTCTCAATGCTCTTTGGATTTCGGGACATAATTTCCTTAGCTTTCACCTCTGACAATTTCACATCTTTTTGAAGCATACGCCTGAGATCACCATCGGTAATAATGCCCAGCAGTTTTCTGTCATCCTCCGCTACAGCTGTACACCCCAATCGTTTCGATGATATTTCCAGGATGACATCTTTCAAGGAAGCATCCGGCTTCACAAGGGGCAACTGATTCTGCACAAAAACATCGCATACTTTGAGGTATAGTTGTTTTCCAAGCGCTCCACCGGGATGATATTTAGCAAAATCTTCACTTGAAAAATTACGCAACTCCAGAAGGCAAACTGCTAACGCATCGCCTAAGGCAAGATGTGCCGTAGTGCTGGTAGTCGGTGCCAGGTTGTTCGGGCAAGCCTCTTCCCCAATGGTGGCATTCAAGATAAAATCAGCTTGCTCTGCCAGGTACGATTTTACGTTGCTGACGAGGGCAACAAGTTTAGAGCCCCTTCTTTTGAGCAGGGGTACAAGTACCTTTATCTCCGGAGTGTTACCACTTTTAGAGATACAGATGACAATATCGTCTTGTTGAATCATGCCCAGGTCGCCATGAATGGCATCGGCAGCATGCATAAACAAGGAGGGCGTTCCGGTAGAATTAAGCGTAGCCACAATTTTATTTGCAATTATGGCGCTTTTACCAATACCGGTTATGACAACCCGGCCTTTTGCAGAATAAATCGCGTGTACACACGCCTCGAAATTGTCGTCAATATATTGGGTTAGATTATGAATTGCCTGGGATTCATTTAATAAAACATCCTGTGCAATTTTTTTGATATTTTTTACTAAATTCAATGTCCTGTCAAAATTAGCTTTGTCAATTGGGCAAAGATACAGATTTGACGTTAACTCCCATTAGGGACACTATTATGATGTTGGTTGAAGAGAAAGACGTATTAAAACTAAAACTCAAAGAAGTTTTTGGCTACGGTCAGTTCCGCGGAAATCAGGAAACTGTGATTCGGAATTTGATGGACGGACGGAATACGTTCGTGATTATGCCAACCGGAGCTGGCAAATCATTGTGTTACCAATTACCGGCATTAATGTACGATGGGTTGGCGATCGTGATTTCCCCACTTATCGCTTTAATGAAAAATCAGGTTGACCAACTCAATGCATACGGTGTTAATGCAAGGTTTTTAAACTCCACTTTATCGAAAGGTGAAATCACCCGGCTGAAAAAAGATTGCATGAACGGCATTGTGAAGTTGCTATACGTAGCACCGGAATCGATGAACAAAGAGGAGAATATTGAGTTCCTGAAAAAAGTAAATATCTCTTTTGTAGCGATTGACGAAGCGCACTGTATTTCAGAGTGGGGTCATGACTTCCGTCCCGAGTACAGAAGAATTAAAACCATCATTCAGCAATTTGGTGACTTACCTGTTGTGGCACTTACGGCTACTGCCACTCCAAAAGTACAGCTCGATATTCAGAAGAATTTACAAATGGAAGATGCGGACGTGTTCATGTCGTCTTTCAATCGTAAAAATTTATACTACGAAGTACGGCCTAAGAAAGAAACGAAGAAGCAACTCATCCGCTTCATGCGTGAACATAAAGGCAAATCAGGGATTGTATATTGCCTCAGTCGTAAAAAAGTAGAAGAAATTGCTCAGCTCTTACTCGTGAATGGATTCAAGGCAGCGCCTTATCATGCGGGACTTGATCCGGACGTACGCGAAAAAAATCAAGATGATTTTCTAAATGAAGAAACCGATATTATCGTAGCAACCATTGCGTTCGGAATGGGCATTGACAAGCCCGATGTTCGCTTTGTTGTACACTATGATGTTCCAAAATCATTAGAGGGCTACTACCAGGAGACTGGCCGTTCAGGTCGCGATGGTTTGGAAGGACATTGCTTAATGTTCTACAGCCACAACGACTTAAGTAGACTCGAAAAATTCAATAAAGATAAATCGGTTCAAGAACGCGAGAATGCACGCATCCTATTACAGGAGATGGAATTCTATGCAGAGTCACCCGTGTGTCGCAGACGTCAGCTTCTTCACTATTTCGGGGAAGAATTTAAACAAGATAACTGCGGCATGTGTGATAATTGCGTACACCCACGTGAGCGCTTTGACGGCATGGAGTATGTTACGATGGTACTACAAGCCGTGAAGCAAACCAACGAACGCTTTGGACTGGCTCATCTCGTAAACGTAATTCGAGGGATTGAAGATGAATATGTAAAAAGTTACGGACACTTCGACCTCGCCATTTATGGAAAGGGCGGGGATGAAGATGCTGATTTCTGGAAATCAGTTGTGCGTCAGACTCTCATCTTCCAACTTCTTGAAAAGGATATTGAAAATATAGGCGTCTTGAAAATCTCACCCCGAGGTCAGGCCTATTTGAAAAAACCTCATTCAATAGAACTTGCACGCGACCACGACTTCACCACCGATCTGGAAGACGAAGAAGTATCTTCTGACAAGTCTCCTGTCAGTCCAAAAGCTTATGATGATAAGCTTTTTGAAATGCTGAAAGCTTTGCGGAAGCAGATAGCAAAGGAAAGGGATTTGCCTCCGTATGTCATTTTCCAGGATCCTTCACTTGAAGAAATGGCCACTACGTACCCTACGAGCAAGGAGGACCTGGCGCAGGTAAATGGCGTGGGCATGGGTAAGGTGAATAAGTTTGGTGATGCGTTTTTAGAGCTAATTCAAAACTATGTTGACGAGAATGACATTGAAACTGCGACAGAAATTGTAATCAAGTCGTCTGTCAATAAATCAAAGACTAAGATTTTAATCATTCAGCACATCGACAAAAAAGTTGACCTGGAAGAAATTGCCGAGACCGCGCACATCACTTTTAACGAACTGTTAACTGAAATTGAAAACATCAGCTACTCGGGCACTAAACTTAACCTGAACTATTACATCGATCAAATCATCGATAAACATAAGCAAGAAGACATTCACGATTACTTCATGAATGCTGATACCGACAGTCTGGAAGAAGCATTGAATGATGCAAGTATGGCGGATTATTCGGAAGAAGACATCCGGTTAATTCGTATTCAGTTTATGAGTGAGTATGCACACTAGGTAAGATAATAGTAGTATACAAGATAGCTCTACACCATTCGTTACAAGCTTAAATTTGGTAATAAACCTTGCTTACCATCCAATCCTTAATCTCTATTTTAAAAGGAAATTTTGTTTGAAGAAGAATGAATTATATTTGAACTGAATATTCTTCAAAAATTATTATGAGATATGTGCGTGTTGTTTCCTTGCTTGTAATATCATTAAATTGTTTCGGGCAATTTAATTCAGACTATCAAACAGGTTTTAACGTTCAAACAAGTCCTCATTCAGTTATGACCTCGTTTGCTCCAGCACCTCCTGCCAAAGTAAGTAGCATTTACATCTATGAAGAGTGGACTAGAACTGACGTATTTTTGATAGACAGTACAAAACTTGTTGACTTAAGCATTAAGATCGATTTAAAAACGAGTAAAATCGATATCCAACATAAAAATACGGTTAAAATATTGCCGTTTTCAAAGGTGCTTGCTTTGGTTTTGAAATTGGGTACGGGCAAGAATGAGGAATATATTAATGGTAGTTTCCTTTTTGGCAGCCAGAGTGTTTATAAAGATCAACTCTTTCAGGTAGTATTTAAAGGAAAGGTCAATCTGTTTTGTAAAACTGAGGTTACGATTATTGAATCTTCTAATAATTCTCTTAACAACCCCATGTTGAATTTACCGAAGGATGAGAATAAAGTGGTACTAAAGAAAAAATATATTATTGTCCGTGGAGCAGATATGGTAGAAGTTGAAGGGAGCAAGTCAAAAATTAGAGATGACCTGACTAAGGTATTTGGTGCTGAAGCAGAGGCTCTTGTTAAAAAGGCCAATCTTAAAAATGAAAATGACCTTATCGTATTAGTTAATGGGTTAGCTGGTCTTAATTGATTCCAGATGCTCCGCTGAGGACGGTGAGGTCATGAAACCTTCCCAGTATAGGTTTCAAAGTTGCTCCGTATAATAACTTTGAACTTTAAACTTTGAATCCTCATCTTTAACGTTCATTAAGTCAATCCATGAACATTCTCATCATCGGTAGCGGGGGCCGCGAGCATGCTTTCGCCTGGAAGATTCGGCAAAGTAAACACTGTAGTGAGTTATTTGTGGCACCCGGCAACGCTGGTACAAACACCTTGGCTGAAAATGTTCCAATAGCGGTCGATGATTTCGCTTCGTTGGGAAAATTATGTGTTGAGAAGAATATCGAGCTGGTGGTTGTGGGCCCAGAAGTTCCCCTGGTAAAAGGTATTCGTGATTTTTTTGAGAAAGATCCAATATTAAAAAATATTCCGATGGTAGGCCCCGGCAAAATGGGGGCACAACTGGAAGGCAGCAAAGACTTCTCCAAGCAATTCATGCTTCGTAATAACGTGCCTACGGCACAGGCAAGAACGTTTCAGGCAAACCAAGTTGATGAAGCTCTTCAATACATCGATTTATGCAAGCCTCCTCTCGTATTAAAAGCAGATGGATTGGCTGCCGGTAAAGGAGTGATCATTACGGAGGATGCTGAAGAAGCTAAAACAGCATTAAAGGAAATGCTGCTTGATAAAAAATTTGGAGAAGCCAGTACAAAAGTATTGATCGAAGAATTTTTAAAAGGAATTGAGCTTTCTGTATTTGTGCTAACGGATGGTAATGACTATGTAATCCTTCCGGAAGCTAAAGATTACAAACGGATCGGGGAAGGTGATACAGGACCGAATACTGGTGGTATGGGAGCTGTGTCTCCCGTAGTTTTTGCTGATCAGTCATTCATGAAAAAAGTTGAAGATCGTGTAATTAAGACTACCATTGCGGGCCTGAAGAAAGAAAACATCCCTTATAAAGGATTTGTTTTTATCGGGATCATGAACGTGGGTGATGATCCATTTGTGATTGAGTATAATGCCCGTATGGGTGACCCCGAAACACAAGTAGTACTTCTCCGAATCAAGAGCGATTTAGTTGAACTGCTTTTGGCAGCAGGGAGAGGGGAACTAAAAAATGCCGTTATTGAAACTGATAATCAGTATGCAGTTACTATTTCCATGGTTTCAGGCGGGTACCCAGGAGACTATGAAAAAGGAAAAGAAGTTAAGGGATTAGAAAAATCTCAACAATCCCTTTTCTTCCATGCAGGCACTAAAAGAATTGAAAATTCTATTGTAACAGATGGTGGGCGTGTTATTTCAGCTACGGGTTTAGGGCCCGATTTGGCGTTAGCCCGCGAAAAAGCGTACGATAGCGCTTCTCAACTATCTTGGGAAGGGATGTATTACCGGAAAGATATAGGGCAGGATTTGTTAACTTTGACTGAAGAACATTCGAATCAAAAATGAAAAAAATCTTTCTACACATATTCCGATCACAAGTCATCATTCTAAATTCTAAACCTGCCTGCCGGCAGGCAGGTTCTAAAATTCTTTAGAGATGGGTTGCTCATGCGGAACGAAAAAAGACGGCAAAGTTGCCGGATGCGATAATAACGGTGCCTGCGGCACGGGCGGTTGCAATAAAATGTATGTATTCGACTGGTTATCCAATATGGACATGCCGGGAAGCAAATCGTTTGAAATTGTAGAGGTGCGGTTTAAGAACGGCCGAAAGGATTTTTATCGCAATACAGAAAAGTTTGATCTTACCACCGGTGATGCCGTGGTGGTAGAAATACCAAATGGCCACCATGTAGGCTATGTATCCATGCAGGGAGAATTGGTACGTCTCCAAATGCAAAAGAAAAAAATCGCGAACGACCACGAGATTAAAAAGATCTACCGACTTGCCCATCAAAAAGATCTGGAAAAACTGGAGGAAGTTAAGAAACGGGAACTACCCACGCTGTACCGTACTCGTGAGGTTATTCGGGAGTACAAATTGCAAATGAAATTATCGGATGTAGAATACCAGGCCGATAACACAAAAGCAACCTTTTTCTATTCAGCTGATGACCGTGTCGATTTTCGTGAACTCATTAAAAGACTTGCGACCGAATTCAGAATTAAGGTAGAGATGCGACAAATTAGCCTGCGTCAGGAAGCAGGTCGTCTGGGTGGTATCGGTGTCTGCGGACGTGAATTATGTTGCTCAACCTGGCTCAGCGATTTTAAAAATGTTGCCACCAGCGCAGCGCGCTATCAGAATCTTTCCCTTAACCCAAGCAAATTATCTGGCCAGTGTGGTCGACTCAAGTGCTGTCTTAATTACGAATTAGAGACTTATATGGACGCGCTTCTGGATATTCCTAAAATTGAAACCCCATTACTCACGGAACAAGGTGAAGCCCGGCTTCAAAAGACCGACATCTTTCGCAAGATTATGTGGTTTGGTTATAGTGAAGAAAATACCTGGTACCCTTTAAATGTCGACAGGGTGAATGAAATTCTCGAGATGAACCGTGCCGGAAAAAAACCGGCTACACTGAAAGAAGATATGGCAGCGGAGAAAATTCCTATCCAAAAACTCAATAGCGACCTGGCACAGATGGACCAAAAATTCAGGGATAAATCCGGTTCAAAAAAGAGGAAAAAGAAACGCAAGGGTGGGGGCGATAACCGGAATCAAAACCCTAATCAACCGAGAAATCCACGATGAGAATACTTGTGTTTTTATCAATTATCATGCTGCTAAACAGCTGTGATGATTGCCGTGTGTATGAGAAAAATTATGATTTTACCGGACGCCATTGGCTGGCAAATGAAAAGCCCTCATTCGAATTTACTGTTGCTCAGGATCAGTCTTGTAATTTGTATTGCAATCTTAGAAACAGTGTGGACTATCCTTACTCCAGAATTTTCATTACGTACACGTTGAAAGATCAGGCAGGCTTACAACTTAAAAAAGAAATGATCCACACATTTTTATTTGACGAGAAAACAGGCAAGCCCATTGGCAGCAGTGGGCTTGGTGATATCTATGATCAGCAGATTTTATTGCTTCAGGGTTTTACATTTAAACAGCCGGGCACATATACTCTTCAGTTCGACCAGTTCATGCGCACCGATACATTGCAGGGAGTGTTAGCCGTTGGATTGCGTGTTGAGAAAGCAACAAAATAAAAAACCTGTCAGTTCATCACCGACAGGTTCTATAAAATTCAAATTACTAACTTCTTACTTTTCGTCCTTTCTGGAGAAATCAACCAATACCGGAGTTCCAATACACAACGAGGCGTACGTACCAATAATAACACCAATCAACATCGCAAAGGTAAAGCCTTTGATCGTTTCACCCCCAAAGAAGAACAGGATGATGATTACGAAAATGGTTGACATACCCGTGATCAATGTTCGGCTTAATGTATCATTCAATGCACGGTTAACAACTGATGGGGTGTCTTCTGAACTCAGCTTATTTGCCAAGAATTCACGCACCCGGTCAAACACCACCACGCTATCGTTGATGGAGTAACCAATTACCGTAAGAATCGCGGCCACAAACGCCTGATCAATCTCTAATGAAAAAGGCATTACATCTTCCAATAACACAAAAATGGAAAGTACCATCAATACGGTATGGAACAAACTAATCACCGTACCCATCGCAAACTGCCATCTGCGGAAGCGAATCAAAATGTATAGAAACATTAACGCCACAGCTACCGTAAGTGACCAAATCGCAGAAATTTTTACATCATCAGCTATCGTGGGGCTAACGATTACAAAGCCACCGACAGTAGCTTTATTGCCACCGAATTTTGCGAGTCCCGTTTCCAGGAGTTGCTCCGCTTTAGCGGTAGCTTCTTCTGAATCGTCCTCTACCAGGTAACTTGTTGTAACTTTGTATTTTGTGTCCGATCCAAAAGTTTTCACCTCTGTAGCCACTCCTTCAAAGGATTCTCCCAGAATTTTACGAACATCCTCAACATCCACCGGGTTTTCGAATTGCACCACATAGGATCGGCCACCTCTAAAATCAACGCCATAGTTAAATCCTTTGACAGCTAACATAGCCATACCGGCAACAATGACACTCAGCGAAACAGCATAATAAATTTTACGATTTCCAATAAAATTCACGTTAATCGATTTGAACAAATTCTTCGACCAGCTTTGTGAAAAGCTGACATTCTTTTTTCTGCGAATGAAATATTCGAACGTAAGGCGGGTAACAAATACGGAAGTAAAGAACGAACATAGGATACCAATCACCAACGTAACAGCAAAGCCATAAATAAGACCTGATGCAAAGATTAACAACACTACCCCTTTAATTAGGGTGGTAACGTTTGAATCAATGATGGCGGAGAACGCATTCTTATAACCATTCCGCACGGATGTAGCTAAATCATTGCCGGAATTCAAATCTTCTTTTACGCGTTCGTTGATTAGAACGTTTGCGTCTACTGCGATGGCAAGTGATAACAAAATACCTGCAATACCAGGGAGCGTAAGTGCCGCATTCAGTGAAGCAAGAACACCCAACAGGAAAATCAAGTTGAGTATAACAGCTAAGTCGGCTACCCAACCCGCACTGCTGTACACCACGAACATGAACAAGATGATGATGATGAATCCGGCAACGATGGAGATCAGTCCGTTGGTAATTGCTTCCTGACCTAACGTTGAACCTACCGATGTAAATTCAACAATTCGTGTAGGCGCTGGTAGCGAACCTGCTTTTAATATGTTGGCCAGATCTTTCGCCTCATCAATGGTAAAGTTTCCTGAGATTTGAGAATTACCATTTGGTATTTCTCCGTTTACTCCTGGTGCTGAGTAAACCGTGTTATCCAATACGATAGCAATTCTACCTTTCGGAGATCTATTCGCTGCTTCAGAGGTCATCTTAGCCCAAACACGCGTTCCAGTTGCATTCATAGTCATACTTACAGCTGGGCGTGCATACTCATCCAAATCCTGAGTGGCATTATTGATTACCTCACCTGTAAGTTTAGCTACTCCGTTTCTACCTATATCCAGGAAGTAAAGTTGAAGAGCTTCGCCTGTTTTATAATCATCATCGGGCTTGTTACCCCAGTAAACGCCTACATTGCGTGGAAGTAAGTTGCGTATTTCCGTTCGCTTAAAAATGGCGTTGACTTCTGCTGTATCCTTCAGGTTATAGCGGAATGAACTTGGTGGACTGCTCAATGCGAATAGTGGTGATACATTTAGTTTTTGCAATGAATCTAATCCACTGGTAGAGCTATCCGTTGCAGTTTGTAATTGTTTTTCAAGCTCAGAAGATGCACTGTCGATTGGTGTTGAAAGTTGGGCTGCCAAATCATCCGATCCGGATGTTGAACTAGAAGCGGTAGCTGCAGCCTTTTGCTCTTTTACTAATTGATCATTGATTGCCAGAAAAGAAGAGTTTAATGTAGTCGGTTCTACTGCATCCCAAAACTCAAGTCGGGCCACACCTGATAAAAGTTTACGCACACGCTGCGGGTTCTCAGCACCTGGGATTTCCACCTGGATTCTTCCAGTACCGAGCAAACGTTGAATGTTAGGCTGTGAAGTACCAAACTGATCTAAACGATTCCTTAGAATTGTATACGACCGATCGATCGCACTCTCTACTTCCTCATTTACTACATCCACAACCTGTTCATCGGTATCTTGAAGACTGATGCGACCACGCGTGGCTGCATTCGCGAAAACTGAAGAAAATTTTCTGTTGGGATTATCTTGACGAAAGTTTTCAAAAAATAAGGCGGTGAAGTTTTTTTGACTGGTTTTCTGTTGTATGGCCGTTTTATTAATGGCTCTGACAAAAGCAGAATCAGATGTGTTACCTGCAAGTCCTTTCACAATATCAACAGGCGAAACCTCAAGCGTTACGTGCATACCACCTTGCAAATCGAGACCTAAGCTGATCTCGCTGTTCTTTACTTCTTTGTAGGTGTATTCCTTTAATCCTAATAAATTATAAACTGGTTTATTCCAAACCGAATCGAGGTATACTTGCTTTTTGTCAATGTTAATTTTTCCGCTGGCATCAGAAGCGTACGCAATGGCATCCTGCTGAACCCCACGTGAAATAAAAGTGAATGAGAGATAGTAAATACACAGTGTTGAGACGATGATCGTTAGAAAAACGATAAATCCTTTGTTTTGCATAATGAATAAAATTTAAAATAGTCTTGAGTAAATAGTCCTTAGTCATTAGTTGAGTAAAAAAGTCAGCGAAGTCTCAGGACTAAAGACTCAGGACTCTTTACTTATCAAACCGTTACGGTGCGTTGGGAGAAATGATAAACGTGAATAGAGTTTGAAAGAATCGGTTTACCGGAAGTGAGACTTTAGTAATCGTCTCTTCATCGGGTTCACGCTCAAAAAGTATTTCTAAAACAAAAGAAAGATCCTGGTTGATCTCAATATGTGAAGTAGATGTGATCGTACTGGACGGAATTGAAATATGGCTTTCTGTGGAGTCCGCATTTTGATCCTGTTGCTCGGTATCTACCTTTTCCTGACAATAAGTAGCCGCCTGAAAATAGAAAAGCTGGCTAAAAATTATAACCGAAGCCGTGGCAATACCGGCCAGGAGGGTTAAAATCTTATGTCTGAAGAGGCTTTTCATAAAGGCCTACAAAAGTAGATAAATACCTAAAAAATGAAAGTTTATCTGAAAAAATATAAGCTCAAGCTTATGATGGGCTCAATCCTGATAATTTGGCCTTAATTGCCAGGGTGAGCAAATCAAGTGCTTTATCAAAGTGACTATTATTAGGAATAACAATATCTGCCCGGTACTTCAGTGGGCCAATCAAGCTTTCGTAAATAGGCATCACGTGGTTTTGATAACGATACAACACATCATCCAGATCGTAGCCGCGTTCTTCATTGTCTCTCATGATTCTCCGACTCAGTTTTAGGTAATCTTTCGCTTCAATAAAAATCTTGAGGTCAAGCTCCTTTTCAATTTCCGGAAAATACTGAACGAAAAGTCCTTCAATAATAATGACCGGAGCAGGCTTAAACTCAAGTGTTTTTGGTGTTACGCTCGGGTTATTGAAGGTATACTCCTTTTTTCGGAGAACCTCACCGCGCTTCAATAACTGAATATCGTGGTGAAACTGTTTGTTATCGATGGATTCGGGTAAATCAAAGTTCTTTACTCCCTGGTCGTCTACTTGTTGAGTTTCGCGTGGATGATAATAATGATCCTGCGATATGAGGCACAGTTCATTTTCAGTAAACCGACTTGCCAGACTTTTAATAAAAAAAGTCTTCCCTGAACCACTTCCTCCGGTAATTCCAATGGTATAAGGAGAGTTCATGAATATTTTTGCGCTAAAAAATAAAAAAGTTTTTTCATCGCTATTGCCCGGTGACTGATTTCGGTCTTTTCCATTACACTCATTTCAGCAAAGGTTTTATTAAACCCCTCAGGTTGAAATATAGAATCATATCCAAATCCAGATGTGCCACGCCTTTCATTGACAATGACCCCGCTTACGATCCCTTCGAAAGTACAAATTCCATCGGCTTCTGCCAATGTAATCACCGTTCTAAATCTAGCCCTTCGGTTTCGGGTGCCTTCTAGTCTTGAGAGCAATAACTGGATATTGTCTTCCGTGCTTTTTTTCTCTCCCGCATATCTGGCCGAGTAAACTCCGGGCTCACCTTTTAGTGCCTCCACTTCCAGGCCCGTGTCATCTGCAAAACATGAAACTTGATATCGTTCAAAAACATACGTTGCTTTTTGTATTGAATTGCCTTCAATTGTATGCTGTGTCTCGGGTAGTTCTTCAAAGCAACCAATGTCTTCGAGTTTTTGAAGCAGAAAAAAGGACCCTAGCTGGGCCCTGATTTCTTCCATTTTATTTGTGTTATTGGTGGCAAAACAAAGTGATTTCATTACTCTACGACATCCAATAATTCAATTTCAAAAATAACGTTGGAATTAGCCGGCACCCCCGTATAGGCTGTGGTTCCATACGCCAGGCC
>JANNQJ010000296.1:0-3291 GCA_031400675.1 Cyclobacteriaceae bacterium | reverse complement strand
CCCACCAACGCTTTCAAAGCAAAATTAGATTGCAATGATGCACGAGGAGAACCAATACCAATTACTTTGGCCCGCTTGAATGATTGCGAAATTTGATTCAATACTTTTGCGCGATCCACTACCTGCCCATTGAGAAGAGGTTGCTTAATTCTCGTTTCTGCATTAACAAATTCATATCCGAATCTTCCTCTATCACATAAAAAATAGCCATTCACTTCTCCGTTATAGCGGTTGCCAATCATGCGAAGTTCACCGTATCGTTCACCACCAATAATATTGCAACCCAAACTGCAATGCTGACACACCGAAGGCGCCATAGTAAGATCCCACTTGCGTGTGTAATGTTCTTTTAAGGTTTTATCCGTAAACACACCGGTCGGGCAAACTTCAGAAAGATTTCCACTAAACTCACTCTCTAATACACCTTCTTCTGCCCTTCCGAAATACACATTGTTACGCGATGCAAAAACATCGAGGTCATTACCACCTGCATAGTCTTTATAAAATCTTACGCAACGATAGCACTGTATGCATCGATTCATCTCGTGATTGATGAACGGACCGAGGTACTGATTTTTATGCGTGCGTTTTGTGAATCTATAGTCTCTATAATTATGTCCGGTCATGACGGTCATATCTTGTAAATGGCAGGAGCCACCTTCATCGCACACAGCACAATCGTGTGGGTGATTGGTCATCAACCATGAAATAACCATCTCTCTAAATTCTTTCGATTCAATATCATTGATGGTGATGCGTTGGTTGTTCGTCACGGGTTCCATGCATGACATGACAATCCTGCCCTTTGAATCATTCTCGTCCTTGTAAATTTTAACAGCACACTGCCTGCACGCTCCCACTGAACCTAATGCAGGATGCCAGCAGAAATAAGGAAGGTCAAAACCCAACGTCAGGCAAGTCTCCAATAGATTTTTACCGGAGCTGATGTCGTACGGTTTATTATCGATATACAGTGTTGGCATAGTTTCGTTCGTTAGGCAGTTACCGTGCGCATAGTTCCTTTTAACTCTTTTTGTTCTCTAACATATTTTTCAAAATCCTTTCTGAAATATTTCAAGGCACTTTGCAGGGGTTCCATCGCTCCAGGTGCCAGCGCGCAAAATGTCATTCCTGGCCCCAGTAACTTTGTATGAGCTTCTAACATTTCAACATCTCCTTTTCTTCCCTCTTTTTGATCAATTGCGTGCAGCACTTTTTCAATCCAGGGTAACCCCTCCCGACAAGGCGTACAAAATCCACATGATTCTTGTGAGAAAAAGTGAATCAGGTTCTTTACAAAACCCACTACAGAAGTTTTATCATCCAATACAATCATTGTTCCTGTACCTAATCGGCTCCCAACTGCAGCTACCGATGGATAGTCCATTTTAACATCCAGATGTTCTTCCACCATAAAATCGGTAGAGGCTCCTCCGGGCAATGCGCCTCTAAATTTCAATCCATCCAGCATTCCACCCGCATGTACTTCCAACAATTCACGCATGGTTACTCCCATCGGCAATTCCCATAATCCGGGCTTTTTCACTTTGCCGCTTACGCCATAAAGTTTTGTACCAGCATCATTAGTAAGACTTAATTTTTGGAACCACTCTGCTCCGTTATTGATGATGTGCGGAATGCAACATAATGTTTCCACATTATTGACAATGGTTGGTCTACCAAACAAACCACTGACTTGGGGGAATGGTGGCTTGGCACGGGGTGTTGCACGCTTACCTTCAAGTGAATTTAATAATGCCGTTTCCTCTCCACACATGTATCGTCCAACGCCTGTGTGCAGGTGCATTTCAAGATCGAATCCCGAACCCAAAATATTTTTCCCAAGATATCCAGCTTCGTATGCTTCCTGTATAGCTTTTGTGATTGCACCGGCAGCAGTTTTGTATGCCCAACGAAGAAATACAAATGATTGATCGGCCTGAATTGCAAAGGAGGAGACAATCATTCCTTCAATAAGTTGATGCGGTGTGCTCTCTAATAATAACCTGTCTTTAAATGTACCGGGCTCCATCTCATCGGCATTCACGATCAAATATTTTGGTTTCGGTGCATCGAGCGGAACAAAGCTCCACTTCATGCCTGTTGAGAATCCAGCACCACCTCTGCCTTTCAGGTTCGACTCTTTCACCAACGCTTGCACTGCCTGTGGTGTCATACCCATCAGGGTTTTCTTCAAAGACTGATAGCCACCAACTTTCTCATACTCTTTGATCGTCAGTGGTCGTTTGTCCTCCCGAATATGTCCTGTGAGCGGTTTCTCCATTATTCGTATTTTTTTAAAATATCATTCAACTGATCCAATGCTATATTTCTATACAAGTCATTATCGATCATCATGGCCGGAGCGCAATCACAAGTTCCTAAACAAGGGTTTGGCAACATGGTGAATCGATCGTCTGTACTTGTCTCTCCTAATTTGATCCCTAATAACTTTGTCAACTCATCGCGTAGGCTTTCATATCCCATCACCCAGCAACTAATACTATCACAAACCAAAATAATATGTCGGCCTACTGGCTTCCTGAAAATAAGATTGTAAAAAGTAGCGACCGAATCAAGTTCTTCAATAGTCATTTCCATATAAACAGCAATGTCTTTCAGGCTTTCATCTGATACCCACCTACGATGATTCTGCACAACTTTTAATGCTTCAATGCACGCAGCCTGTTTGTAGGGAACTACGTGAATTGCTTCATCTATCTCCTTTTTTTCTTCCGTGGTTAACATCTTCAAGTTGAAGGTTAATCGTTTTGTTTTTTTTCTGCCTTTTGACGTCACCCTAAATCTCTTCTCCTCTGGAGAAGGGGTTGGGGATGAGGTTATCTGTCAATATCTGCTAATACATAATCCATTGCACCAAGAATACTCAACATATCCGCCACCGTATAACCCTTACTAATATAGGGCAACATTTGCATGTGCGGAAACGATGGCGCACGCACGCGCATACGGTACGGTGAAGTGTTTCCGTCACTAATTGCATAATAACTGTTGGCTCCTTTTGTCGCTTCCGTACAAACCATTGCTTCACCAGGTGGCATCACCGGTCCCCAACTCACTCCTAAAAAATGGGTGATGAGGGTTTCAATATCCTTCATCGTATGTTTCTTGATCGGAGGTGTAGTGAGTGGATGATCTGCTTTATACTCTCCTGCAGGCATATTTTTCCAACACTGTTCAATGATGTGCAAACTCTGTCGCATTTCTTCCACCCGAACAACTGCCCTGTCGTAGCAATCGCCATTGTTGGCAATCGGCACTTCAAAATCA
>JANNQJ010000295.1:0-4052 GCA_031400675.1 Cyclobacteriaceae bacterium | reverse complement strand
GAGATCGGCTATCTGTTTGGAGCGTACAAAAAAATCAAGAATGAATTTACCGGAGTGCTGACGGGTAAGGGCATTGGATGGGGAGGAAGTTTGATCCGAACGGAAGCTACAGGTTATGGCCTCATCTATTTTGCTGAGAACATGCTGCAAAGTAAGGGTGATAGTTTAAAAGGAAAAACGTGTCTCGTTTCCGGCTCTGGAAATGTTGCACAGTACGGCATCGAAAAAATTATTCAAATGGGAGGTAAAGCCGTTACAGCCTCTGACTCCAACGGATTTATTCATGATGAAGCGGGCTTCACCGCAGAAAAACTCGCTTTCCTAATGGATCTGAAAAACAATCGCAGGGGGCGCATCAAAGAATACGCAGACAAATATAAATGTGTTTATAAAGACATTGACGCAAAAGCTGATCATAACCCATTATGGAATATGAAAGCAGATTGTGCTTTCCCATGTGCAACACAAAATGAAGTAAACGCTAAAGACGCCAACAACTTGGTGAAGAATGGCATAAAACTTTTAGGAGAAGGTGCAAACATGCCAACCACCATTGAGGGAATAAATATTCTAATTGATAACGGTGTGATGTACTCACCAGGGAAAGCCTCAAATGCGGGTGGCGTTGCCACTTCAGGCTTGGAGATGACTCAAAATTACATGGGCTCAAACTGGACACGCGAAGAAGTTGACAACAAACTGCAGACCATCATGAAGAATATTCACGACACAGCACTCGCGGCTGCAAAAGAGTATGGCAAACCTGGCAACTACATGGCCGGTGCAAACATTGCTGGGTTCATAAAGGTGGCCAACGCTATGAAGTCGCAGGGAGTAGTATAACCTTACGCATTAATCATCGTTTAAAAACACATATCCGAGGCGGATCTTATGCATCTATCTAAATCTCATACTATGTTAGTCACCACCACGAATACGATCGAAGGAAAAAGAATTATAGAGTACTACGGGTTAGTCTCTGGTGAGACTATCATCGGTGCAAACCTGATTAAGGATTTGTTTGCCAGTATCACCGATATTGTGGGCGGTCGTTCAAGTGTGTATGAAAAAACGCTGCGCGAAGCAAAAGATACAGCCGTAAGTGAAATGTCACAAGAGGCTCAGCGATTGGGAGCCAATGCTATTATAGGCGTTGATCTTGATTATGAAACCCTTGGTTCAGGCGGCAGTATGCTGATGGTGACAGCTTGTGGTACCGCTGTGAAAATCGAATAACTTCTATCGGATTGATTTTAAATCCTGTCCGGCAATATCTTCCCAACGATAGAATTGAAACGTTCCATCATCTGACATGGCTACAAACAATCCTTTAGGAAATCCCGGCAAGGAAGCGTTTGTAACATCGCTCCCGTCACTCTCTACTGTCGATGTATTTACAAATTTTATTTCAGGATGATCGTGTTGTCCATTGACTCCTTCCCGCGGAAAAATCCGGAATTTATTCGCCTGCTGATCAGAGACAATAATGTAGCCTGTCTGGCTGTCCAGTTTATAGATTGATATTCCTTCAATGTCTTCTGTAAAACCATTTGTACCGAACAGTGTAAGCTCTGCATTGCTGCTGTCTGGGTGCGCATATGATTTATGTATTCCGAGCATTTCATCAGAATGATAGACGTAGCCTAATTCATTATCAACAGCAATAGATTCAATTTCTTTTTTACCGCTGTAGAAGCCGAATTTCCTTTTTAAAGTGCCCTTCACATTTCCTTTGCCATCGTCTTCCAACAGGTATTGCCATAAATAGCTACCGTCTGTAGGACCTGTTTTTCTGCCAACGATGGCGTAGATCTTTTTGTCTGTTGGATTAGTGTATAGTGCGATTCCCATAGGATCGCGAAGAGAATCCACTTCGTTTTCAAAAACCGGTATGCCACCATTATCAATCGCATTAAGATCCGGCATACTGAATACACGGATAGATTTTGCATTACGCTCCGTACAAACAGCAATGTCAACCGTCTTTCCTTTCAGTTTTAATCCGTAAGCTATATCAACATTGTTGGGGCGCTTGAGCGGACGAACACTGTCAATGAATTTCCCGGAGAGATCGAAAGCAAACAAGCCACCATCACCTGTGTCACCTCCTTTGTCTGTTCCTACTATAATCACATGCGTAGAGTCGGCAGGGTTGATCCAGATAGCTGGATCATCACTATCATGTACGACCCTTTCAGTTGCCAGCACTGGTTTGAGCGCCACCGTATCAATCTTGCTCACAGGAGTAGCCTCTTTTTTAGGCTCACATCCTGCAAGCAGCGATGCTATTGAAACAATTGAAAGGAGATTATAATATATCTTCACTAAAATTCTATTTAAAAAGGTGGTCACTTCCTATTCCAAAAAGAATAAGTCATTTAGTCCTTTTGAAACACAAATGTTGAGCCTGTCGCACTTAAAAATAATTCACTTCCTTCTTCATAATTATCTTCGTCAATTATCTTAAAGAAAGTCAGGGTAATTGTCTCGTCTATCTCGTTAACTTCATACTCGGCCGAAACAACAAAGTCAAGCTCATTCTCTATTTCATCGTCATCACCAATAATCAGGTGACTGCCTTCCAGTTCAAGTTCACCGTCTTCTGCATCCCACTCCGCCTCGATTTCAAGTTGCGAATTTTCTGTTTCGGTTTCTCCTTCTTCACACACTTCTTCTTCATCAACAAGCTCAATTTCAAATTTCATCTCTCCGTACTCAAATTGTACGCGAATAATTTTTTCTCCATCGTCCTCTAAAATATCGTCCAGGGTCAGATCATTCAAATCCGGAGAAATAGAGCCGAACACCTCTTTGAAATCATCTAAGTCATCCTCTGACGCCAGCTCCCATATCCACTCGCCTGCCAATTCGCTATCCAATACTTCGAATTCAAACTCGCTGGGCTCTCCCAACACTACATTTTCATTTGCAGTTTGAATATTGGCAATTGTAAACTTAAATCCTCCCTCGGTATCATCTTCACCAGGCAGGATAAACACTACTTCAAATGCTTCCGGTAATGCGCCCAGGTCCGCATCCTCAGTTATCGAGATGGTTTTGGCAATCGGGTCAAAATCCAACTCACGCTCGTACGTGCAATCATCAATTTCAACTTCATAAACCACTTTATCTATTTCTACAACACCCTCAAAACTATCCTCACCCTCAATTTCATACGTCACCAAAATTGTTTCAGAAGGTAAGTCTCCAATAAAATCGGCAAACTTTATTTCGAGCCCATAATCTTCCGCATCGGCTAAATCACCTCCTTCATCTGCATCCAGAATAAGGCGGAACGGAAAATTTTCATCGTTTGGTTCAACGCCCAACTCGTTATCGGCACATCCTGCAAATGCAAAAGCCAAAAAAAGATATGCTATATATTTTTTCATTGTTGTCATGATTCAGGTTTTAATTTAAGTCAAACTTTACACCCACGCGGCTCCACCACGAGTAAAACTCTCGCTGGATGAATTGCTCCTCGCTGCCCTGAAAAACTTCAAAAGGCTGGTCGGTGATATTGAGGAATTCGGCAAAAACACGGAAGCGCGAATTGATAGTAAACGTTGCGGTTGCATCCAGTTGAAGTCGGTCTCTTACGTACAAATCTTCATCAACCTCTCCTCCTACTTCCTGAATGTATTCTCCATTGAAGTTGGCGGCAATACGAATGTTGAAACGGTTGATGTCGTACCCTAATGCAAAATTGCCAACGTTTTTAGCCTGTCCAGGCAAACGGATTTCTCCGCGTCCCTGGATAGAAGCATCTGATTTTGTAAATGTATAATTAGCGTAAACCGAAAGTCCCTTTAGTGCTCCGGGCAAAAATGTTAGATTTTGTTGGTAGGCCAATTCAAATCCAAAGAGGTTTGCGTCTTCACCGTTTTGCGCCTGTGTCAACTCTACAACTATTCCTTCATATCCTGGAAACTGATCCTCCTCAAATGTTCGGTTGAAAATAAAACTATCCAGCTTTTTGAAGAAAATTCCACCCGACAAAACTCCGACCGATCCAAAATAGCGCTCGACTAACAAATCAACGTTGGTAGCTG
>JANNQJ010000294.1:0-22094 GCA_031400675.1 Cyclobacteriaceae bacterium | reverse complement strand
CCCATTCAACAGCCAAGGATCGCGTGAGGGCCAGTACACCTGCCTTTCCACATGCGGAAGGAACCACATAACCTGAACCTGTCCATGCATACGTGGTTACAATGTTTAGGAAAACTCCGGGTTGCTTTTTGCTGATCCAGTTTTTCCCGGTTGCTAAAGTTGTGTAATAGGTTCCTTTGAGTACAATATCTACAACGATATCAAAAGCTCGATGAGAGAGTCTTTCCGTTGGGCTAATAAAATTCCCAGCAGCATTGTTCAACACACCGTGTATTTGCCCGAAACGGTTTTCTGTTTCCTTAAGAACATTTTCAATCTCTTCGTATTTACGAACATCGCAGGCCACTGCCAATACCTGACCTCCCGTTTCCTTCATCAACTCGTCTGCAGATTTTTGAAGAACATCCTTCTTCCGGCTGGTGATTACCAGATTGGCTCCCAATTCAAGAAAGTATTTTCCCATCGAACGACCCAATCCTGTACCACCTCCGGTTATAATGATTGTCTTGTCTTTTAATGAGCTGGATTTTAACATTCCTTCCATACTGTTTCCGTTTATGGCTGAATATAAAAAAAGGGAAGCTATTAGCCTCCCTTTATCAAAAATTCTGATCTAATTAAGAAAGTAAACCTTCAAGTTGAGCAACCAGGTCTTCAAATAATGATTCTAAACTTTCAGTAGTTCCATCATTATACCTAGCATATGGTACTGGTTCTCCAGTATTGGGGTCTTCCTCAACAATGATGCTGCCAGCATCACCACTACCCACTTGAATGGTGATGTCAATGATGTCATTATAATCGGTCGCATTTGCCATATCTCCTGCATTAATGCTGACATTGAAACGAATATTCATAAGTTGAAGATAGCCATTGATTTTTTCAATAAACTCGTCATCTTTGGCAGCAGATTGAAAGGTTACTTTTAGACTAACTGCTATAAGTGTCTCTCCATTCTTGGACAGTGACTCGGAGAAAGAGGTTGAAGTTGTCCCCTTGTCATCAAACTTTACTTCAATCGAATAAGGGGTTAAAAAATAGGAAACATTCGCAAACACGGGCTCATCGTCATTTCCATACTCAGCATCCAAAGCCAATTTAGCTTGAAGGGTTCCATCGATAAAAATGGAGGCATCTACAAACGTTGGGCTATAGAGATCATCACCATTTGGTGTTGACTTTTCCTCATAACCTGCTAATTGAAATTCTGCATCATTTGTTAAAGATCCTTCTGTAGGATACTGTATCTTTATTATATCAGACTCACCAGTCTTGGTGAAAGTTTCAGTATCTGAATTCCACGCATATACCCCTTTATTTTGATCGTAATCGAATGGTTCATCTGAACGAACTCGTCCATTGGCAGCAGCATTAAGTAAGACGGAGCGGAATGCAGTAAAACTTAATTTGATCTGACCCCTTACATCCTTTCGCTTATTGGATGAGATACGGCCAAAAGGATTGCTTGAACTAGTTAATGAAGCCAACGAGTTCATGGCAGTGTATCCCGGTGCATCCGCTATTGATGCTAGATCATCAGCAAGGGTTTGGTTGACGGTATTAAAAGCAGCTTTGGCATCTTCAGCGGTCACCTTAGGTGTTTCATCATTTCCACAGGAAGTCACTACAAAACTCAACACAATACAAGTTGAGATCAACTGGAGGACATTAATTTTTTTCATAAAATTTTAAGTGGTTTAACTGCCACAAAGTTTGTATAAATAATGGGTAATTGCAACCTGCAGTTATGGTTTTGCAAAGGCATTTTCGGTATTAAACTGATTTTTAATCTATTTGTCCTAATTTTGGTCATGGTGTGTTTTGAACTAATTTTTTAACCTCGATCTATGAAGCAACTTACTCTCATTTTTTTTTCAATTCTTTTATCGTCCTGTATTGTAACTAAAAAGAAGTACGATGAATTGCTTGCGCAAAAAGTACGACTCGATGCCGATGTGGCCGACCGGGATTCTTTGTTAACCAAAGCCAATGCTGATTTGCAAACTCTTGATGAAAGTGTAAAAAAGCTAGCGGTGGATACAACCACACTCGGACAGGATGTTCGCGCAACATCAACAAAACTGGCCGAAATGGACAAAGAGTATAATCAGTTGAATGCCTACTACAAAAACCTGTTAACCAGCAGCGGTAAACTTAACCGTGATATGGCTCAACAGCAAGATCAACTGCTCGCGATTCAGCAAAACCTGGAACGCACTGGCAAAACAAATGACTCACTGAGCACAAGTTTAAATGAACGAGAGAAAAAAGTTCGTGAGTTGGAGAATGTTATGGCAGCGAAAGACAAGGCTGTTCTGGATTTAAAAAATAACATCAGCAAAGCGTTACTAAACTTTAAGGAGAACGACCTTACAGTGAATGTTAAAAATGGTAAAGTGTATGTATCGCTTGCCGAGCAGTTGCTCTTTGCTTCAGGTAGTACCGAGGTAGATGCAAAAGGTGTTTCTGCATTGCAACAGTTGGCGAAAGCCGTTAAGGACCAGCGCGATATTCACATTATGGTCGAAGGTCATACCGATAATGTTCCGATTTCAAAAAAATCGCAATACATGCAGGACAACTGGGATCTGAGTGTGATGCGTGCCACCGCGATAACAAAAATTTTGACGAAAGCCGGGGTGTCTCCAAATCAGGTAACGGCTGCCGGCAAAGGTGAGTATGTGCCGTTGGCTGTTAATAATTCTTCTCAGAACAAACAAAGGAACAGGAGAACTGAAATTATTATCACGCCTAACCTGAATGAATTATTTAAAATTCTCGAAACCAATTAAATTAAAATTATGATTAGGATAGGGGCTATACTTATTATTGTCATTGATGTACTAACGATTCTTGATGTGTTAAAAAGAGAATCCAGCAACGAGAAACGATTTCTTTGGATCGTTATCATACTCCTTCTTCCGGTAGTCGGGCCGCTGGCTTGGTATGCCGTGAGTAGAAAAATTATCAATATGTAGTTGATATTTCGATACTCCTTATATAATGCAGTAGGTTCCTCTTTTCATCTCCGATGGAGGGTTCTAAATGCTAAAGGGTCAGCAGCTGTTTTTCGCTTTCCAGAAAGTCTTCTACTTTAACACAATTTTTCAAATCTATGGAAAAAGGAGATCTGCGAAAGCTGATGAACATACCCGTAATTGTTGCAGCTCTTGGCTATTTTGTTGATATCTACGATCTATTGCTTTTTAGTATTGTGCGTATCACCAGCCTGAAATCGCTGGGCGTGCCCGATGATCAATTATTAAGTCAGGGAATTTTTCTCATTAACTCACAAATGGCAGGCTTGCTTGTAGGAGGAATTATTTGGGGAATTCTGGGTGACAAGAGAGGACGTTTATCAGTTTTGTTTGGCTCTATATTATTGTACTCCCTGGCCAACATCGCGAACGGATTTGTTACTACGGTAGATCAATATGCTTTGCTCCGGTTTATTGCCGGTATTGGTTTGGCAGGCGAGCTGGGTGCGGGAATCACACTTGTTTCGGAAGTGTTGCCTACCCGCTTGCGCGGATACGGAACTGCAATTGTGGCCAGCATCGGATTGCTTGGAGCGGTAGTTGCCAATTTTGTTGCACGCGAATTTAGCTGGCAGGTCTCGTATTTTATTGGCGGAGGCTTAGGATTACTTTTATTACTCACTCGGGTGAGTGTAATGGAGTCGGGAATCTTTTTGAAGCTAAAAGAGCAAACCGTTGAACGTGGAAATTTCTTCATGCTCTTCAACAATCGCGACAGGCTCAAACGTTTTCTCAGCTGTATTTTTATAGGCCTGCCAATTTGGTACGTAATCGGAATCCTGATTACATTTTCACATGAACTTGCCCCGGCTATTGGTTTTATAGAACCGGTAATTGTAGGCGATGCGGTGATGTACAGCTATCTTGGTTTGGCAGCGGGTGATCTTTCCAGCGGGTTATTGAGTCAATGGGTGAAATCCAGAAAGAAAATTGTGCTGTTGTTTATTCTGTTAACCTTGGCATTTATTTTATTGTATTTGTTTGCGCCTATTAAAACCTCTGCCTTCTTTTATTTCTGCTGCTTTTGCCTTGGGTTTGGTATAGGATATTGGGCATTGTTTGTAACCATAGCGGCTGAACAATTTGGTACAAATTTAAGATCCACCGTTGCCACTACAGTTCCTAATTTTATTCGAGGCACGGTTGTGCCAATTACTTTTGCGTTTGAATTGTTACGCGTGGAACTAGGCATTATACCGGGTGCGCTTGTGTTGGGGGTGGTAACAATCGTGGTGGCTTTAGTGGCCTTGCGATCCCTTAGTGAGACCTTTGGAAAGGACCTGAATTTTGTGGAGGAGGTTAACAAATATTAAGATAGCTTCCCCAATTTTAAAGCCAGAACCAGTGCAGGATTCCTTTGACTATACAGGAGTTGATTGTTGAGATTTTCGTAAATTCTCGCTCAGAATGAAAAACTGGAGAAGTATAATCACGAGCTTTCCGATCTTAATCATGAGAAGGATACGTTGATGAACATTGTGGCGCATGATTTAAAATCGCCAATCATCCGCATCAAGGGACTGACCGATCTCATTGAAATGGATGGGGAACTCAACTCCAACCAAAAGAAATACATGGGTCTTATTCGCGACTCGACACGTTCAGATTTAGATTTGATTGTTGACTTGCTGGATGTGAATTTGTTAGAAGTAAAACGTGAGCCGAGTTACTCAACCTTTAACTTACGTGATTTTCTTAAAGATCGGGTGAATTCGGTCAGGCATTGTGCGGCTGTTAAAGAAATTCGTATCCAGCTTCTGGAAAAAGGTATTGATGAGATTTTTCTTGACCAGGATTATCTGTTACGCATCCTGGATAATCTAATTTCAAACGCAATCAAGCTCTCGCCACGAAACTCTGAAGTAATCGTGTCGGCTCAAAAATAAGAAGAACACTATTCGTTCAAAGTGAAAGATACCGGTCCTGGCTTTAGCCCCATGGACAAAAAATTCCTTCTTCAGAAATTCAAAAAGCCGAGTGCAAGGCCAACAGCAGGAGAAAGTTCCAATGGGTTGGGATTTGCGATCGTTAAAATTTTGGTGGACAGGATGGGCGGTGTTAATGAACTTCAGTCAGAAGCTGGCAATGGAAGTGAGTTCACCTTCCAGTTTCCTGTTGCCAGTAAAGTGATGGCATAATATTTTGAGAGTCATTAAACCTTCGATGTATATACTCGTCTAAAGGCAAACAAACGAAATTTTATGAAAAAGATAATTGCAATTGCATCACTATTAATGGTCATGAGTTTCTCTACAACGATAGCACAGGATAATACACCCGTGGTGGATCAACGTCAGGACAATCAAAAGGAGCGCATCAAAGGTGGTGTTAAAAGTGGCGAATTAACACGAAAGGAAACCAGAAGGCTGGCGAAAGACCAACGTGAGCTTAAACGCATTGAACGAAGAGCAAAGTCGGATGGGGATGTTACAAAAAAAGAAAGAGCCAGACTTCAGCAAAAAGAAAATAAGAACAGTCGCGCTATACGAAGACAAAAACACGATGCGCAAGACAGGCCACGAGCCAACAACTAATTAATTTAACCCCGACAAGTCGGGGCTTTTTTATGTTTTAGAGAGTGCCTGATCCAGATCTGCAATTAAATCTTCGACATCCTCCACACCAATACTGAGTCGAATCAAAGAGTCAATTAAACCATTTTTAGTACGCTCTTCTTTAGGAATACTGGCATGTGTCATAGAAGCCGGGTGATTGACGAGCGACTCCACACCGCCCAGTGACTCTGCTAATGAGAATAATTCAACACTCTTCATGAATGTAAATGCTTTCTCGAGGCTGTTGTTTTTTAACGTAAACGAAAGCATGCCTCCAAAGTCGCGCATTTGTTTCTTGGCAATTGCATAATTGGGATGATCAGCAAATCCTGGCCAATATACTTTTCCAACTTTAGGATGCGCTTTTAGGAACTCCGCTATTTTCTTTCCATTTGAACAGTGACGCTCCATGCGCAGGTGAAGCGTTTTTATTCCGCGCAACACAAGAAATGAATCCTGTGGTCCGGGCACTGCGCCACATGAATTATGAATGAATGCCAGGTCTTGATGTAGTTTTTCATCGTTCGTTATCAAGGCACCCATAATTACATCGGAATGACCGCCCAGATATTTAGTAACCGAGTGCATCACAATATCGACACCCATGTCTAATGGATTCTGTAGATACGGTGAAGCAAATGTATTATCAACCGCCACCAGTATATTTTGTTTTTTTGCAATGGCAACACAAGCTTCGATGTCAATAATATTCATCAGTGGATTGCTTGGGGTTTCCAGCCAGATAAGCTTTGTATTTGAATTAAGATAAGGTTGAATATTGGAGGCGTTGGTCAGGTCAATAAAGTGAAACTTGATTCCGAATTTTTCAAATACACGTTTAAACATCCGGTATGAGCCTCCATACAGATCATTGCTGGTAATTACTTCATCACCTGGATTGAGGAGTTTGATCACTGCATCGGTTGCACCCATTCCGGAAGAAAAACATAAAGCGAATTTTCCATTTTCCAGTGCAGCCAGACTTTTTTGAAGTGAATTTCGGGTGGGGTTTGCACCACGTGCGTAGGCAAAACCTTTGTGCTTGGCGGGCTCTTCCTGCACATACGTGGAGGTCTGATAAATAGGAGTCATAATAGCTCCCGTGGTTGGATCGGGAGAAACCCCTGCGTGTACTGCTTTTGTTCCGAATTTCATTTTGGTAACGGTGAAATGTGTAGGCAAAAATAGCAGAATGAACGGTCACTTCATGCTTGCATCAATGATTCAGTAATTAAACATCTTTCTTTTTGTTAGCTTCAATCTCTCATAAATCCCCACGGCTATGAAAAGGTCATTTTTGCATCTCTTTTTATCCTTTGTTGTTTGTTTACGTGTTTCCAGTGCCGCTGCTCAGGTTGGTATTGGTACTGAAACTCCAAGTGTAAATGCCGTGTTGGAATTAAAATCACCGGGGAACAACCAAGGCTTTTTAGTGCCTCGATTAACGACTGTTCAGCGAACAGCTATTTCTGGGTTAGGAACTTCCGAAAAGGGGCTGTTGGTTTTTGATATTTCGGATGATAAATTTTATTACTGGAGCGGAACAGTATGGATTGTTATTGAGGATAGTGTAGGAACAGGAACTGTTACCAGTATAGCAACCAGTGCCGGAATTACAGGGGGTCCAATTACCGTGTCAGGCACTATTGGATTAGCTGATAATGGAGTAACAACATTAAAAATAAACAATGATGCCGTTACTAATGCTAAGATTTTAGATGGTACCATTGTTACTGCAGACCTGGCGAATGGAGCTGTAACAGCTACCAAACTTGCCAATACTGCGGTCACTGCCGGATCCTATGGAACTGCAACACAGGTACCTCAACTGACGGTTGATGCCCAGGGAAGAATAACGGGTGTAGTCAATATTACAATTGTTGTTCCTCCCAGCGGAGCAGCAGGTGGGGATTTGGCGGGCAGTACCTATCCTAATCCCATTGTTGCGAACAATGCTATCACTACAGTTAAGTTGAACGACAATGCTGTAACCAGTGCAAAAATTTTGGATGGCACGGTTGCCAGTGCAGATATTTTAGATGCTACTATTGTAAGTGCAGACTTAGCAAACAACGCAGTAACCACAGTAAAAATTACCGATGGAGCTGTTACCAATACTAAACTTGCAAATACTGCGGTAACTGCCGGGTCTTATGGAACTTCTACACAGGTTCCCCAACTTATAGTAGATGCACAGGGTAGAATTACCGGAGCAAGCAATGTAACCATAACGGGTGCCGCACCAACGGGTGCTGCTGGAGGTGATTTAACAGGCACGTACCCAAATCCTGCGGTGGGAAATAATGCAATAACTAGCGCAAAGATTTTAGACGGAACGATCACTAGTGCCGATGTAACAGATGGAACGATAGCCACGGCTGATTTGGCAAACAGTTCAGTGACTGCAGCGAAGCTAGCGAACACGGCCGTTACGGCAGGATCGTATGGAACATCTACTCAGGTTTCACAAATCTCGGTTGATGCACAGGGCAGAATTACCGGAGCAGCGAATGTCACGATAACGGGTGCTGCTCCAACAGGCGCAGCGGGTGGCGATCTGGCGGGTAATTTTCCAAATCCTACAGTGGTAGCAACTGCGGGAACGAACTTAGTCACCGCCATAAATAATGCAGCCACTACCGGCTCGATTAATACGAACAGATTAAATACAGGCGTGGTGCTGGATACAGAAGCACCTGCAGCAGGCGATGTGAGTGGAAATTTTGGAACGGGTTTACAGATCAATGCGAATGCTGTAACCACTTCAGAAATATTGGATGCCACAATTGCCACAGCCGACTTGGCAAACAGTTCAGTGACTGCTGCGAAGTTAGTGAACACGGCCGTGACGGCAGGATCGTATGGAACGGGAACACAGGTTTCACAGATTACGGTAGATGCACAAGGAAGAATTACAGCGGCAGCCAATGTTACAATTACCGGAGCGGCTCCTACCGGAGCAGCCGGAGGAGATTTAACAGGTGCATATCCAAATCCTACAGTGGGCAATAACGCCATCACCAGTATAAAAATTTTAGACGGCACAATTTCTAGTTCAGATATTACTGATGCCACGATTGCCACGGTAGATGTAGCCAATACAGCGATTACGGATGCAAAGATTGCATCTGGAGTTGCAGTATCAAAGCTTAGTCCCTCGGCTACCAATGGTCAAGTGCTAACGACTGTAGCGGGAGCAACAGCCTGGGCAAATCTTCCGCCTGCCGGAACGGTCACAAATGTTGCAACCGGAACAGGTTTAACTGGTGGACCCATCACAACAACAGGTACAATTAGTTTAGCGAATACCGGTGTTGGCGCGGCAGTCTATGGAAGTGCTACTGCTGTTCCACAAATTACGGTAGATGCGCAAGGAAGATTAACGGCAGCGGCTAACACTACAATAGCAGGAGTAGTACCTGGCGGTACAGCCGGTGGTGATTTGAATGGAACATATCCCAACCCAACCGTAGATGGTTTGCAAGGCAGAGCAGTTGCTACAGCAGCACCAACGGATGGACAAGTATTAAAGTGGAACGGCACCGCTACCGCGTGGACTCCTGCAGTGGATAATTCCAGTGGATTTGCATTGCCCTATGCTGCAACCCAATCTGATGCAGGTACTTTATTAACTATCACCAATCAGGGTGCAGGTCGTACAGCACAATTTTTTATTGATAATGCATCAAGCAATGTACCTGCTTTGACTGCTACAACAAACGGAACAGGCATTGCTTTCATTGCTAGTGGAAATACATTTGGTGTCTATGGCGTTTCAACGGTGCAAAATGGAAGTGCAGGTATATTTCAGAATTCAGCAGATCGAGGTTATGGTGCGTTTGGCTCTCTCCAAACAGCCGGTACACAATCCTATGGCGGATTAGGAACTACGTATTTGAATGACGGGGTACACTTTGGAGTAGGTGTAGTAGGTGTTGGTGATGATTATGGAGTAAGGGCTACAGGTGGAATATATGGCGGAGAGTTCTTGCGTACAGATGGTTCTACGCGTGTTTTATTAGCAGGAAGCACTACTGCCATGTATGCAAGCAGTGAGGATGACTTTGGAGTAGGAGCCAGTGGTAATGCATTCGGAAATTCGAGTACAGGCGTGAGCGGGACAGGTACGGACATTGGAGTTTCCGGAACGCATACAGCAGGCACTGGAACAAACCCGGGTGTGTTTGGGCAAACATTTTCTACCGATGCGAATGCTTCTGGAGTAACAGGAGTTGTTACTTCAACTTCTCCTGGCGGTTCTTCATCCGGAGTGAGAGGAATCAATAACGGAACCGGTGGGTTAGGAATTGGGGTTTATGGTTACCAGGCTGGTACTGGTTGGGGAGTTTACGGATCAACTGGTAGTGCGTCTGGGTATGCCGCATATTTTGCAGGGAGAGTTAATGTAACAGGTGTTCTAAGCAAGGGAGGTGGTTCATTCAAAATTGATCACCCGTTGGATCCTCAGAATAAATACTTGTATCACTCCTTTGTAGAGTCACCCGATATGAAAAATATTTATGATGGAGTGGTGACGTTAGATGTCAGTGGTCAGGCTGAGATTATATTGCCGGAATGGTTTGGTGTCTTAAATAAAGATTTCCGGTATCAGTTAACGTGTATTGGTGGGTTTGCTCAGATATATATATCTAAGGAAGTAAATAATAACAGGTTTAGCATTGCTGGGGGGACACCCGGCCTGAAAGTTTCATGGCAACTAACAGGTATCCGTAAAGATGCATTTGCCGAAAAGAACCGCATTCCTGTTGAGGAGATGAAACCAGCAAATGAGCGAGGAAAGTATTTATATCCGGAAGCTGCTGGTGCTTCTAAATCCATGGGAATAAATTATGAAATGGAGCAAGGTATTCAACGGGAGATTCAAGAGATAAAAGCGAAAAGTGCAAAAGACGTCAAGCTGTTGAACGAGTCTAAAAAAAGTAACAAACTCAAAACGGAAAAGTCAGATAGTCAATTAGAATTATTAAAAGCGTTAAAAGCAAAACCTCAAAACTAAGAAGTATGAGCAGCGATTTTGATCTTGTTGTTTCGTTGACGTTTTGATAATTTCATTAATCAATATCAAAAAACTCTCTATGAAACCCTCCATTCAATCTCTTTTAGGTGTAGTCATCCTGAGTAGTGTGGTATTTAATGCCACAGCTCAAGTTGGGATAGGAACCAATAACCCGAATCCAAGGGCGGTTCTTGAACTAAAATCGCCCGACAATAACCAGGGCCTTTTAGTTCCCAGAGTAACCACTGCCCAGCGTATAGCAATTGCAGGGTTGTCAATAAATGAAAAAGGACTAATGGTTTTTGATACCGATACCAATAAATTTTATTACTGGAGTGGAAGTGTCTGGATTGTGATAGAAGACAGTGTGGGCACTGACAGCCAGACCTTATCGTTTACCTTACCCAACTTAAACATATCCGGAGGGAACTCCGTAAATCTTTCAGCACTTAACACGGATGGGCAGACATTAACCTATACTCCTGCAACTGGTTTGTTAACCATTTCAGGAGGGAATAATGTAACGATTACAGGGACAACCCCGGGAGGGACTGCAGGCGGAGACTTAACCGGTACTTATCCTAACCCTACAGTTGGTTCGGCCGCTATCACATCCGCGAAGATTTTAGATGGAACAATTTCAAGTGCAGATATTGCGGATGCCACAATTGCAACAGCTGATTTAGGTAACAGTTCTGTAACTGCCGCGAAGTTGGCAAACACGGCAGTCACAGCAGGATCATACGGGACGTCAACACAAGTTTCACAACTTACTGTTGACGCTCAGGGAAGAATCACTTCAGCAGCTAACGTAACGATAACAGGAGCTGCACCTACAGGAGCAGCAGGCGGTGATTTAACAGGCGCGTACCCAAATCCTGTGGTGGGAAATAATGCAATAACTAGCGCAAAGATTTTAGACGGAACGATCACTAGTACTGATGTAACAGATGGAACGATAGCCACGGCTGATTTGGCAAACAGTTCAGTGACTGCATCGAAACTAGCAAACACGGCTGTAGCTGCAGGTTCGTATGGAACATCGACAGAGGTATCACAAATCACTATTGATGCACAAGGGAGAATCACATCGGCCGCCAACGTAACGATAACCGGAGCGGCACCCACTGGAGCAGCAGGCGGAGACTTAGCGGGAAATTTTCCAAACCCAACGTTATCCACGACTGCGGGAACAAATGTGGTAACGTCAATTAATAATGGTGCTACTACCGGAACGATTAACGCAAGCAGACTGAACACGGCAGTCGTACTGGAGAGTGAATCGCCATCAGGGGGTGATGTGAGCGGAAGTTACAGCGGAGGATTGCAGGTAAATGCCAATGCAATCACCTCTGCTAAAATTTTAGACGGCAGCATTGGAACAGCCGATCTTGCGAACACAACTGTAACGGATGCTAAGATTGCGAACGGTGTAACTGTTGCAAAACTTACCGTTGGTACAAACGGACAAGTGCTTTCAACTTCAGGCGGAGTGGCTACCTGGACAACACCAGCTTCTGGCGGAACTGTAACCAACATTGCAACTGGAGCAGGACTCACAGGAGGCCCGATTACAACAACAGGTACAGTAAGCCTGGCCGATGGGGGCGTAACTACTATTAAGCTTGCCGATGGAAGTGTTACCAGCGCTAAGATTTTGGATGGATCGGTCTCAAGTTTAGACCTTACTGATTTAACAGTAGGTACCGCAGACATTAACAATACCGCGGTAACAGATGCTAAGATTGCTAATGGTGTAACCGTTGCAAAACTTTCTCCTGGTACAAACGGACAAGTACTTTTAACTTCAGGAACAACACCAACATGGTCAAACGTGCCGCCTCCGAGTGGAACTGCTGCAGGCGATTTGACTGGAACTTATCCTAATCCTACTGTTGCGGCCAATGCAATTACTTCAGCGAAGATTGCCGATGGCACAATTGTTTCAGGAGATTTGGCAGATGGATCTGTTCTTTCAGCTAAAATTTTAGACGGAGCAATCGCCACAACCGACCTGGCTGATGGATCGGTTACAACAGCCAAAGTATCGGATGGTACGATCGTGAATGCAGATATTTCCGCCACGGCTGCTATAAGTGGATCAAAGATTAACCCGAATTTTGGTGCGCAAAATGTAACAACTATAGGTAACCTGGTGGGAAATACATTGGTATTTTCTGGACCCTTGCAAGCAAATGGTAATCAAGGATCTAGTGGAAATGTGCTGGTTTCTCAAGGAGCAGGCAGCCCGCCTGTTTGGTCATCAGTCTCATCTGGAATTACCGGTTCAGGTGTAACAGATCAGATAACTTTTTGGACTGGAACATCCGGTGTGGCGGGGGTTAATAATTTTAAGTGGGACTCAAAAAATAACCGATTGGGTGTTAACAATGCTGCACCTCAGGGCAACTTGCATGTTACGGGATCGCAGTTTGTAAGTATTACTGCAGTACCAACTTCAGGTAATTTTTATAATGTTACCACCTCTGATTATCTCATTTATGGTGCACCACAGGTTGGAGTCGGCACGTTTAACCTGAACTTACCACCTGCTGATACGAACGTAGGAAGAATTTTGATTATAAGAACTTCAGGCACTTCAGGAAATAAGAATACAGTTAGAATTGTACCCTCAGGATCTGATACGGTTGATGGGGGAGTGACGTACAATTTATCAGCTTCAACAGGTTCAGTTTATGCGCTTATTTTAGTGTCAGTAGGTTCAGGATGGCAAACAGTTTCAAAATCTATTTTCTGATTATGAAAAAAAATACAATTACAACATTATTTTGGCTGCTCATGGTAATACCATGTGCTGCACAAAGTTTTTATAATAATGGTTCAACGGTAACCATTAATGCGAACACTGATTTTTCTGTTCAAGATAGCCTTGTAAATAAGGGAGAATTTACCAATAATGGTAGCATGTTTGTTGGCGGTGTTTGGCTAAACCTGGGTACGTATAATCCGGGTACAGGAGAAATTACATTCAATAGTGCTACAGGTTCCGATCCACAAATTATCAACCACAATAGCCAGTCATTCAGTAAAATAACCATTAGTGGAGGTGGCGAAAAATTGATTTTGGCCGATCTAACCATTGTGGGGGAATTGGTTCTTACGAATGGTATCATCAATAATGAAAATGACTCTAAAGTAGTATTTCAGCAAGGGGCTATCATTACGGGAAGCTCAGATCAATCCCATATTAACGGACCCGTATATCAACAGGGTACGGGCGATAAGCTTTTCCCAGTGGGTAACGGAACGCTATATCTTCCGGTAGAGATTTTAGGAATTAATTCTGCATCGGAAGTCGGAGTAACACTAATCGAATTCACTACGCCCCAGTCGTTTGATTTTAATTCAGAACTCTCTGATGTTTCAGAAAAACGTTACTGGGAGATGGATGTGGTGAGTGGTTCTTTAGCCGGAACAAAATTCTCACTTCCAGTAAAAGGCGATGAGGGGTTATCCTCAAACACTACGCAATACGTGGTAGCGCAATCGCCAGACTCGCCAATAGAATTTGAAAGTCTTGGTCAATTTGAATTTACAGGCAATGAAACGAACGGTCGGGTAGTAAGTGACAATGCGGCTTCAGCGAATCTGGTTTCTGTAGGTATTCTTTCGGAAGGGATTGAGGTGTTCAACGCCATATCCGCTAACGATGATTTGAGTAATGCGATTATGGAGATCAATAACATTACCTCATTTCCGAACAACACGGTGTCTATTTTTAACCGATGGGGTGATAAAGTGTTTGAAGTGAAGGGGTATGATAACGATCAGAAGGTATTTATGGGAAATTCAAATGTTGGTGGAAATGGTGAGCTACCACCCGGCACGTATTTTTACGCTATTAATAAGGGTGATGGAAGTCCGGTGGTGAATGGTTATTTATCTTTGAAGAAATAGGGTTGGGGATAGGGTTTGGTATATGGGTATAAGCCATATGCCCTTATACCTTATACCTTTATTACTTACCCCAATATTCCCGAATTGCTTCCTTCCAGTTTGTTGTGTGCTTTAAGTATAGCACAGTATTGATGAGTACGGTTCGTTCTGCAGAAGTTTTTTTCGAAGAAGCCTCAATTAACATATCGTAAAGTGCAGCGGGATTCTGCTCCAGCAGTCGCTCTATGGATTGTAGAATAGTTTCTTTAGAAGACGGCTGAGTTGTTTCTGATGGAGTTTCAACTTGAATTTTTTCACTAAGAGTGGTGGGACTTACAAATGATGCTGCTTGCTGTTTAAGAAACAGATCCAGATCTTTCAGTGGGTTTTTATTCTTACTCATTTCAGGTGCTTCAATATTTCATCCACCACCGGTTGGTATTCTTTTTCAGGGCTTACCGTGCTGAAATTTACAAAAATATTTTTCTGAGGAACTCGTACATCCAGAATGATGGCTTGTACATTACTCAAACTTTCGTGAATGGTTTTCATGCTCGTAAAGCTGTGAATCCGGTTTGGCAATACCATGATTTTCAACTTTGGATTGAGGCCCAGCGCTGGTGCTAAGTCCATAACCGTTTGATACGTAACGAGCAAATCATTCTGTGTTAGACTGGTAGGAACGATGACCGCATCGCTTACCAGACAAAGTTTTTTGATTCCTTCATCCGTTGTTTTTCCGGCACTGTCAACAATGACATACTGTAGTGTTGAATTCTGTTTGATCTTGATCAGTTCATCGGCCACCTGATGATCTTCCGAGCCCAGTATCTCAAAGCTTCCACCACTCACCTCGCCTCTCATTTGTTCCATTTTGCGGAGGGTATTCAGGGTATAGTTTGTATCAGTTTCTACTAACAACACCTTTTTACCTGATTCATGCAAAGCAGTGGCTAGGTTTATGGCATTCGTAGTTTTGCCTGTACCACCTTTTCTGCTAATGAATGAAATGATTTTGGGCATATACAAGTTTAAGGTTCAAAGTTCAATGTTCAAAATTCCACAACTTTAAACTTTAAACTTTGAATATTTAAACTGAGCGATTGGGATCAAATTTCTCCAGGTAGTCAGCCACTCTTCGCACAAACATTCCACCCAAAGAGCCATCCACCACTCTGTGGTCATACGAATGTGATAGGAACATTTTGTGACGGATGGCAATAGCATCTCCGTATGGAGTTTCGATTACCGCAGGTTTTTTTTGCACGGCACCCAATGCTAAAATGCCCACTTGTGGCTGCATAATAATAGGAGTGCCCATCACATTCCCAAACGAACCCACATTAGAAACTGTAAATGTTCCTCCAGCGAGTTCATCAGGCTTTAGTTTGCTTTCACGGGCGCGTTTAGCCAGATCATTGACCACTTTAGCTAATCCCGTAAGATTATACTGATCAGCATTTTTTATAACAGGCACAATCAAGTTGCCTGATGGCAGGGCAACAGCCATTCCCACATTAATGTCTTTCTTTTTAATGATGCGATCACCATCTACCTGGATATTGATCATCGGATAATCTTTAATAGCCAGAATAACAGCTTCAATGAAAATAGGAGTGAAGGTTAGGGAATCGCCTTCGCGTTTCTGGAAATCATTTTTCCATTTATTTCTCCAGAATACAATATTGGTCACATCAGCCTCCACAAAAGAGGTAACATGAGGTGATGTGCGTTTGGAGTCCACCATGCGCTCCGCAATCATCTTGCGCATGCGATCCATTTCTATAATTTCATCTCCTGCGTTGATAGAAGCAGGAACAAGCGGAGAAGAAGCTGGCCGTGCAGGAGTTGACTGAACTGACTTACCTAGTTTACGGTTTTGTACGTACCCTAAAATATCTTTTTTGGTTACACGTCCTTCAAGTCCGGAGCCAGAGATGGTTTCCAATTCGGCCACAGGGATATTTTCTTCTTTGGCAATATTTTTAACAAGCGGTGAATAGAAACGGCTCGTAGTTTTAAAATCAACAACGGCATGTGTACCATTCGATCCATTGGATGGTACCGTGGAAGTTTCTTTAACAACCGGTTTGGAAGATTCTTTCTTACCCCCTCTGCCTTCGGCATCTCCCCCTATAGGGGGAGAAATCAGAGCATCGGTAGTGATGATGGCAATCGCTTTCCCAACTTTTACTACTTCGCCTTCTTTGGCAAGAATTTCTTTTAAAATACCGGCATGGATGGAGGGTACTTCTGTATCCACTTTATCGGTAGCCACTTCCAGTACCGATTCATCCTGCTCAATTTTATCACCCGGCTTTTTTAACCACGTTAAAATCGTGGCTTCCATGATGCTTTCGCCCATTTTGGGCATAATGAGTTCTACCGATGCCATGCGTAGATTGTTTTTTCTGAAGGCGCAAAGTTAACATTTTTACACCTTCCTGCTAACGTTTGTAAAGGGCTGGTTTTTGGGTTTTGTACTAAAATAGAATTTGTTAAACCCTCAATGATCAAGTCGATTCTAAGCAATTTTTTTAAGAAGGCTTAGTCGAATGAGATTTAATACACCAATAGAAGCCATCCGGATGTTGATCATTCTGTCTTTTGAAAGCTGAAGTTTTCGGGTAATGGTTTGGGTTCCATCTGCAAAGGCAATCCAAACTGTGCCAACAGGTTTTTCGGAGGTTGCACCTCCAGGGCCTGCAACTCCACTAGTAGCCACACCAATACTGGTATTAAATTTTTTGCGAACCAATTCGGCCATTTCAGTAATGGTCTGTTCACTGACGGCTCCATGTTGATTAAGTGTTTCAGCTTTCACTCCCAGTTGTTGCATCTTGATTTCGTAGGAATACGGTATTACACTTCCCTGAAAATACTCGGAGCTTCCGGGCACACTTGTAATTAAATGAGAAACATATCCTCCCGTACAACTTTCAGCAATCGAAAGGGTGAGATTCTTTTCACGAAGCAGATTGCCAATAACAACTTCCAGCGATTCATCTTGTAAACTATAAATGTATTCCCCGGCCAGCGGTAACAATTTCTTAGTGAGGTCTTCTGCCTCTTTTTGGAGTTGTGCCAGGTTATTTCCAAAAGCTGTTAGCCTGAGTCTCACTTCACCCAGATTTGGTAAGTAGGCTAATTTAATATGCTCGGGCAACGCTTTTTCCCACACAGAAATTTTTTCAGCTAAAATCGATTCACCGATTCCTACGGTACGGATGACTTTATGATAAATGATTGGGGTGTTGAATTGTTTTTGAAGTTTCGGGATGATGGTTTCGGACATCATCCGTTTCATTTCGTGTGGAACACCCGGCATAGAAACGAACACCTTACTATTCTTTTCAAACCACATGCCGGGTGCAGTGCCCATGGCATTGGTAATTTTTGTACAACAAACCGGCAAGGCTGCCTGCTGACGATTGATTTCGGTCAATTCTCGCCCACGACTTTTGAAAAACTCAGTCACCTCGGCTAACGCTTCTTCATGAATGGCTAGCTCGCAACCAAAATACTTTACGAGACAAGGTTTGGTTCTATCATCGCTGGTAGGACCGAGGCCACCGGTAATTAAAATGATATCGGCTCTTTTCTCTGCTTCTGCTAAGGCTGTTAAAATCTCATTTTCCTGATCGCCCACTGAAGTTTTGCGGATCACGTTGATTCCCACCTTATCCAACTCTACACTCATCCATTGTGAGTTCGTGTCTACAATCTGACCGTATAAAATCTCATCACCAATGGTGAGGAGTTCCGCAAGTACCTTCTTCATGTAATAAATAATTATGAATTGTAAACATCTCTACAATGTCCAATTGTTATGATGTAAATTTTTAGAAACTTATCCTGTATTTCGTAAATAATTCTGTAGTCACCTTGTCGCACGCGATAGGCTTGTCTTCCTTTCAGTTTTTTGCAGCCCGGAGGCCGTGGGTTAGAGATTAAGCTAAGAATTGAAGATTTAAGCTTTGAATAGTCAGGCTCATTCATTTTTTCAAGGTACTTAACTACCTTTTTCTCCATGAAAACCTGATACATTATTTCTTGCGCTTTGTTTTGATATAGTCAAAGGCCTCCTCTGCGGCAATAAATTTTAGTTTAGAAGATTTAGCCTTATCATTGGCTTTAATGGTAGATAACTCATCTAATTCCGACAATATCTTTTCGTATTCGCGGATCGGCAAAACCACCGAAATTTTCTTCCCCTTTTTATTCGTAAGGTATTGAGTATTTTTCATAAGAATTATCTAATGACAGTCAAAAATACTGCAAATACCGATATGAATGAAAAACCGTTATCAGCCCCCGATTGGCAGAAAGAAATCTACTTGAATGGCTTTGCCGGGAAGCGATCTTCCATTAAAATTTCCATGCATCAATTGGAAGAGGAGGCGCGTCAACGGATGAGCGATAAAGCGTATGCCTACATAGCGGGCGGTGCCGGAAATGAAAGCACCATGCGTGCAAACCGAAATGCATTTGAGCAATGGAAAATTGTACCTCGCATGTTAAGAAACGTGGGCGAGCGCGATACGAGTATTGAATTGTTCGGACAAAGAATCCCTTCTCCTGTTTTATTAGATCCGGTAGGTGTGTTGGAAATGGTTCATTCGGAAGCCGATGTGGCTGTAGCAAGAGCAGCTTCAAAGATGGGGATCCCCTATGTTTTTTCTAATCAGGCATCAAAACCGATGGAAGAATGTGCGGCTGTGATGGGAAATAGCCCGAGGTGGTTTCAGTTATATTGGAGCAAGTCGAATGAGTTGGTACAAAGTTTCGTGCAACGAGCAGAACAATGTGGATGTACTGCGTTAGTGGTTACGCTTGATACAACGTTGTTGGGTTGGCGCACACGCGATCTTGAGTTGGCATACCTTCCTTTTTTAGAAGGAAAGGGGATTGCACAGTATACTTCCGACCCCGTGTTTCAGAAATTATTGGACGAACCTGATGATACCGAAAAAGTAAAACGAGAGATCACGCTTCAATCCATTCAAGGACTGATATCCATGGTGAAGAATTATCCGGGAATTAATTTTTTCAAGAAATTGGCATCGGGAAGACCATTGAAAGCAGTACGGAAATTTGTGAACATTTATTCCAATCCTGCTACTACCTGGGAAGACTTATCTTTTTTACGTCAACAAACAAAACTACCAATTCTGTTAAAAGGTATTGTTCATCCGGATGACGCTCGAAAAGCTTTGGACTTCGGTATGAATGGCATTATCATTTCCAATCATGGTGGTAGACAAGTGGATGGATCCATTGCTACATTAGATGCGCTTCCCAAAATTGCGGATGTCATTCAAAATAGAATACCTGTATTAGTAGACAGCGGTGTGCGCGGAGGCGCAGATATTTTTAAAGCACTAGCGCTGGGCGCAAAAGCAGTTTGTGTTGGAAGACCTTATGTTTACGGATTGGCTATTGCCGGAGAACAAGGTGTATACGAAGTGATTCAAAACCTGATGGCTGATTTTGAATTAACCATGGGGCTATCGGGTTGCAAAAATATTTCTGAAATAAACCCTGAAATGATTACTCAGTAAATTAATCTTTGCCGGGCCTGTCCCGGCATCCCTTCATTCAAAGCCCGAAGTTAGTTGCTAGGGGGTCGCGGCACAGGGCCGAGAAGGCATCATGTTAATTCAATAGGATTTTGAATCGGGTTCGTCTAATTTTAAGCCTCCTAAGAATCAAAGATTATGCGAAGAATGCCATGGATTTTAGTGCTTTGCTTAACAGCTTGTACTACCGCACAAATCAATCAAACCATTGGTGAAGTAAATAAAACACTAGGCGGAGAGCAACCCCCTACAACAGCTGAGGTTGGAGAGGGATTGAAGGAAGCACTGGTCAAAGGCATTTCAAAAGGTTCCGATCAGGTGTCTCAACTGGATGGATATTTTAAAAACCCTGAGATAAAAATACCATTCCCGCCTGATGTAAAGAAAGTGGAGAACACGCTGCGTGATATTGGCCTTGGAGGTGAGGTGGATAAGTTCATCATGACATTGAACCGAGGGGCAGAAGATGCCGCCAGGGAAGCCAAACCGATTTTTGTGAGTGCGATCAAATCCATGACCATTCAGGATGCCTGGGCAATTTTAAAAGGAGAGGATAATGCGGCAACCGAGTATCTGAAGAAAACTACCTCGGCACAGTTAAAAGAAAAATTTAAACCGGTTATTCAAACATCGTTGAGTAAAGTAAACGCCACAAAATACTATAGTGATTTGGTATCTCGGTATAATAAAATCCCGTTCGTAGATAAAGTAAATCCAAATCTGGATGACTATGCCACCGACAAGGCAATTGAAGGTTTATTTGTGATGATCGCCAAGGAAGAAAAAAGTATACGCAAAGATCCGGTGGCGCGAACCACTGAATTATTAAAGAAAGTTTTTGGTTATAAAAAATAAAAACTGACACATGAGTCTTTTCAAAAAACATCAACCTCTAATTAGTAAAGCTATTGAAGCATTGCATGCAAGAACATTCTATGCTGCGTATCCGGAGCATCCGGCTCCAGCCGTATATGGTGAAACAGCCGATGCCGATGGACAAGCTAAGTTCAAAGCGATGCTTGGAAATAAATTTACAGATTTGAAACAATCGAATCCTGAAGGATGGGCAGGTCAGGAGGAATCCCCGTACTTGCAAGAGCAACTTAATGTGTCGTATCCTATTTATTCTGTTCCAACATTAATTAAAAATGCAAAAGCGGCTCAACAAACATGGCGTAAGGTAAGTGCTGAGAATCGCGCAGGGATATTAACAGAATCGCTGGAGAGAGTAAAGGGAAGATTTTTTGAAATCGCGTATGCGACTATGCATACAACTGGCCAGGGATACATGATGGCCTTTCAAGCCTCCGGTCCGCATGCAGCGGATCGCGCGCTGGAAGCTATTGCTGCCGGATATGAAGAACTTCAGCGCTTTCCTGCGTCCGTAGTTTGGGATAAACCGATGGGTAAATTCAATATTCAGTTGAATAAAGAATGGAGGGCAGTACCAAAAGGTATTTCGATAGTGATTGGTTGCTCAACGTTCCCTACATGGAATTCTGTTACCGGAATTTATGGAAGTTTGATTACTGGAAATACGGTAATTGTAAAACCACATCCCGGTGCAATCCTCCCGATCGCTATTGTGGTTGCGGAAATTCAAAAAGTATTAGCCGAAAATAATATTGATCCGAATACCTGTCAGCTTGCCGCGGATACATACGATAAAATGATAACGAAAGAACTCGCTGAGCATCCGGACGTAAAGCTTATTGACTTCACCGGTAATTCGGCTTTTGGAAGTTATCTCGAAGCACTTCCCGGTAAAATAGTGTTCACAGAAAAGACAGGCGTTAACTCGGTTATTCTTGACTCGGCTGCTGATATTGATAAGGCTGCCGCGAATCTGGCGTTCTCTATTAATTTATACAGCGGACAAATGTGCACGGCACCACAAAATTTTTACATCCCTGAAGGAGGAATAAAAACCCCCAATGGAGTTGTAAGCTTTGATGATTTTGCGAAAAAGTTAGTCGATAACATTAATGGATTAGTCGATAATCCTAAA
>JANNQJ010000293.1:0-1944 GCA_031400675.1 Cyclobacteriaceae bacterium | reverse complement strand
CGCGTGCCCGAATATAAGTATTTTGCCGAATCCTCCACCTTATTATAGAGAACAGAAGAGTGGCCGTTGGCCTGAAGCTTCATTTGGCTCACATAGTTAATGATGCGGGTGAGTTGGTTTCCCATTTCATCGTGAAAATCCCTGGCAATCTCTTTGCGCAAACTGTCTTGCTCTTGCTGTCGTATCCTTTCCCGATCGATCACCTTTTGGATATTTCCACGAACCCGAAAATACAAATAGAGCGAGAGCATGCCAATAACAACACCAGCGAGTCCCACCTGAAAAGCACCAGTCTGGTAAAAAGGAGCTTTGATCACAAAAGCATACTCCAATGGCGTAGCCTCCCAACTACCCTGACTGTTTGTTGCCAATGCTTTAAAAATATAACTGCCAGGAGGTAAATTTCCATAGGTAGCGTGTTCAATAGAAGAAGACTGCGACCAGGTCTTATCATAATTTTCCAAAAAATATTTAAACTGAACAGACTTGGGATATCGTTTGTCTACGCGGTTGAATCTAAATGTGATATGATTTTTACTGGATGGGAGAATGGGCCGATTGGGAATTTTAAAGAACCCTTGCGCACTGTTTGAAAATTGCCGAGAGGTTTGTTGATCGTAAAGTATTTCTACCGCTGTCAGATGCAAGTCAAATGGGTTTATATTTTTTGTTCCCATGTTATTGAATTGGTAAAGGCCATCCACCAATCCAAAATATTTTTCATCGCCCAGATAAAAGGCATTTCTGTTGGTCTCTACACCGGCAAGTCCGTTGTCAAATCCAAACGACAAGTTTTCAACAATATTCAAGTCCTGATCAAGTCGTATTCTGGTGATTCCTTTTTCCGTTCCAATCCAGATTTGATCGTCTTTGTCTGCTGCCACAAAATTTATAAAGTCTGATGGTAAACCGTTATTTGAATTAATGATTCGTCTTGTTCGTGAAATCGGATCAAAAAGCATCACCCCCGCTCCACCCGATCCAATTAAAAGCCATGAATCTTTATAAACATTGATCGATTGAATGACCGTATTGGAAAACTCTGGCAAAGAAATAGTGCTAACACTATCATCCTTAATTGAATTCAATCCAAATTCACTTCCAGTATAAATTGTTTCATTAGCAGGAAAGTATTTTATAGATGCCGCATTACTGCCATTTAGCCCATCTTCCGTTGTAAAGCCTTTAAAGGATTTGCCATTATAATAGCCAACGCCTCCACCAACAGTTCCGTACCAGATCCATCCCTGAGCATCGACTTCAAGGCAATTAATGTTATTGCCGGCAATGCCGTCTTCGCGTGTGAACCATTTAAATGTATCACGCGCTTTATCATAACTACCTAATCCAGATGATGAAGCCACCCAAACGTTACCTTGTTTTGTTATTTCAATAGCATGAAAACTATTGTCGGTCGAAGAAGTAGTGGTGTAGGTTGAAATTTTTCCTTTCTCAATTTTCCAAAGTCCACGGTTCATTGATCCTATCCACAATACACCTTCTGGACTTTTTTCAATCGCCATTACGGTGTTAAGGCGTTCTGAAACAGAGCGATTAAAATCGCGCATATAATATTTATACAACCCATTTCCGGAACTGCCCAGCCAGGTATTGCCTTCTGCGTCCGGAAAAATTTGCGTGATGTCTACTTCTTTTAAAACCGTGTCCACTACATGCACTTCATTTTGATCATACTCCCGAAATAAACCCTTCTCAGAATTTGTCCAGAAAAAATTACGAACCGAATCAAATTGAATGATATGATTTTTAATATTTATTTGTCGCTTGTGTATCTCGCCAGAGTTAAAATCGATTGAAAAATATCCTTTATCGGTATTGGCCCACACTTCGTTTTTATAGTTGAAGATATTTAACGCCTGGTTAAAATTCTCCTTGTGCGAAAACGTATATTCTCCTTTCTCTGAACGTACCAGAAAACTACTG
>JANNQJ010000292.1:0-16254 GCA_031400675.1 Cyclobacteriaceae bacterium | reverse complement strand
GCTTTGAAAGCGTTGGTGGGTGAAGAGCATTTCTATCATGGAGTATCGGATAATGAACACGATTTAGCTGAGTTGGCTATTAAAATTCTGAAAGAAGGGCCTGCTCGCTCACTTTCGATGAAAGAAGTTGAGAAAGCGGATGCTGTCTTTGTATTGGGTGAAGACCTCACCAACACCGCACCGATGTTAGCGCTTGCTGTGCGCCAGGCAGTGAAACAACAACCTTTGGAAGAAGTTGCAAAAGCTAATATTCCGAACTGGCATGATGCAGCCTCCAGAGAATTAATGCAAGAAAAGAAAGGCCCGGTGTTCATTGCCAGTGTACACACAACAAAACTGGATGACATTGCAGAGAAGACCTATCACGCTGCACCCGATGATATCGCCCGATTTGGTTTCGCGGTTGCTCATCTGATTGACTCATCCGTATCTGATCCAGGAGATCTTTCTAAAGAACTGAATGCGCTTGCCAAACAGATCGCCAACGAATTATCAAAGGCTAAAAATCCTGTAGTTATTTCGGGAGCATCCTGTGAAAGCCGTTCGGTGATGAAGGCCGCAGCCAATATTGCGTGGGCATTGCATCAGAAAAATAAAAAAGCGGGAATTGTCCTTACCATGCCTGAGTGCAATTCCTTAGGACTTGCCATGATGGGAGGGTCGCGCCTGAATGCTGCTTTTAATGCAGTATTAAACGGTCATGCCGACACTGTGATTGTAATGGAAAATGATCTCTATTGTCATGGAACTACCGCAGTTGTTGATGATTTTTTAAAACGGTGCAAGGCTGTAATCGTGCTTGATCACTCCACACATGCGACCACCAAAAAATCACACTTTGTAATTCCTGCCGGAACGTTTGCAGAATCCGATGGAATAATTGTCAACAATGAAGGAAGAGCTCAGCGGTACTACCAGATTTACGAATCCACAGATGTGATACAGGAAAGCTGGAGATGGTTGCTCTCAATGGGTAATAATGCGGGAAATTCAAGAATGAGTCAATGGAAAAATTTTGAAGATATTACAAAAGCCATTGCCACAGATGAGGTGTTATTAAAAGGTATTGATACTGTTTCACCTTCACCACAATTCAGGATGCCAGGGGGCCAGCGCATACCACGTGAACCACATCGGTATAGTGGCCGCACTGCGATGCTCGCCAATATTAATGTGAGCGAACCTAAACCACCTGAAGATCCCGATTCTCCTTTGTCCTTTACGATGGAGGGCTCACGAGAATTGCCACCTTCTTCAGCGATACCTTTCTTTTGGTCACCGGGATGGAATTCAGTGCAATCAGTAAATAAGTATCAGGAAGAAGTAGGTGCAGCCCTTCGGGGCGGTGATCCTGGTCTCCGGTTATTAGAATCATCAGCGGACGCTGCTACAGATTACTTTAGTGGAATGCCGGAAGGATTCAAGCCCTCGGCTGGTCATCTTTTGATTGTATCACTGCATCATATTTTCGGATCAGATCAATTAAGTGCACAGTCAAAATCAGTTGCACAACGTGTTCCCACGCCTTATGTAATGATTAACGAAAGCGATGCAAAGAATCTAAATGTACAGGAGGGAACTCAATTGAATTTTGATGTTGAGAAGCAAACATATTCACTGCCGGTGAAGATTAGTTCAGAAATGCCGGTAGGGGTAGCGGGTATTCCATATGGATTAACAAGTCGTTCTGAATTACCCGCATGGGGAGTTCTTAAAAAGTAAGACAATGAATTTTATAATTTATGTTTTGTAGTTTATAAACCATGGCTGATCAAACAACAAATCACGTTCTGATTGTTGCCGGTGTACTCGGTGGACTGCTGCTGATTGCACCAGGGCTAATCTGGCTTGAGCGTAGAATGCTGGCGCTATGGCAAGATCGGTATGGTCCTAACAGAGCTGGTCCGTTTGGTATATTGGTTGTATTAGCAGACACACTTAAACTTTTCTTTAAGGAAGATTGGATTCCGCCTTTTGCTGATAAGCAAGTTTTTGTGATTGCGCCCGCTATTGTTGCAATCACAGCCTTGATGAGTTTTGTAATTGTACCGTTTGCGCCAGGAATTATTGTAGTCGATTTTAACATTGGTATTCTCTTCTTTTTGGCCATGTCTTCCATGGGTGCATACAGCATCATCCTGGGAGGTTGGGCTTCAAACAATAAATATTCGCTATTGGGTGCTATGCGTGGTGCCGCTCAGATGATTTCGTACGAAGTATTTATGGGCCTCGCCATGATGGGAGTGGTATTAACCGTTGGTTCTTTTAGTCTGGTTGACATTATAGAGGCACAACGAAATTTGTGGTTTGTGGTTCCACAGTTTTTAGGTTTTGTAATTTTCTTAATAGCAGGCATTGCTGAAACACATCGCTTACCCTTTGACATTCCGGAAGCAGAGAGCGAGATCATTGCAGGATTTCACTCTGAATATTCGGGTATGAAGTTCGGATTATTCTTTGTCGGTGAGTATCTCGGTATTATGCTGATATCAAGCATGGTAACCTGTTTATTCTTTGGCGGGTGGCTGGGGCCTGATTTCTTGCCACCAATTGTTTGGTTTCTGATTAAGATGTTTGCGTTCATTAGTTTATTCATTTTACTGCGTGCTTCGTTACCAAGGCCGCGCTATGATCAACTAATGGAGTTTGGGTGGAAAATTTTATTTCCGTTAACCTTGCTGAATGTGCTCGTCACAGCAGCAATAATTTTATGGAGTAGTAAGGGCGCACCGTTTTAAACGATGCTTAACTAAAAGACTATGTTCAGTATCATTCGTAGTATGTGGATCACGTTTATGCACATGTTTCATAAACGTGAAACCATTCAATACCCGGAGGAAAAAGTGAAGCTTCCGGCACGCTGGCGCGGGAGAATTGTATTGACGCGTGATCCGGATATGGGTGAACGTTGTGTCGGATGTTATTTATGCGCTGCTGCATGTCCGGTTGATTGTATATCCTTACAAGCAACGGAAGATGAAAATGGAAGACGCTACCCGGAATTTTTCAGAATCAATTTCTCCCGTTGCATTTTCTGTGGCTATTGTGAAGAGGCTTGTCCCACGTATGCCATTCAACTGATACCTGATTTTGAAATGGGAGAGTACAATCGTCAGAATCTTGTCTATGAGAAAAAAGATTTACTGATTGACGGTCCAGGTAAATATCCGGGATACAATTATTATAATGTTGCCGGAGTAGCCATTGGAGGGAAAGGTAAAGGAGAGGCAGAGAATGAAGAACCACCGGTTGATATTAAAAGTTTGATGCCGTGAGTAAAAAGTTAATAGTTATAAGTTAATGGTTAATAGTAATAGCAGTAAAAAGCACAATTAACAATTAACCGATAACAGACAACAAATAGAGAGCTATGGAACTTACCTTTTATATAGCAGCAGGAATAGCAATAGCTGCCACCATCATGGTGATTACGCGATACAACATTGTGCATGCATTGTTATACCTGGTGGTTTCATTTCTGGCGATTGCGGTCGTATTCTATGTACTTGGCGCGCCATTCATTGCTGCACTGGAGGTTATCGTGTACGCAGGAGCGATTGTCGTGCTCATCATTTTCGTGATCATGATGCTGAATTTGAAACAGGAATCTGTAGACCAGGAAGAAAAGTGGATCACTAAAAAAGTGTGGGTAGGTCCTGCGATATTATGTACGATCCTTTTAGCTGAGTTGGTTTATATTCTAACTACTTCCGATGCCACTGTATTTCAAGGCAAGCAAGTAGATTCAAAAGCCGTGGGAATGTCTTTGTACGGACCGTATGTTATCGGGGTAGAGTTGTGCGGGCTCTTATTGATGTCGGGAATTGTCGGAGCGTATCACTTGGGTCGTCAGAAGAAAAAAGTTGTTCATCGTTTCCTTGAAAAAGCAGAAGAATGAAAGCTAAACCAGTAGAAGCAGGATTATTATTGGCAGGCATTTTATTTATGCTCGGTTTAATTAGCGTGCTGGTCAGGCGCAACATTATCTTCATGCTTATTTCGGTAGAGATTATGTTAAATGCTGCGGGGCTCGCATTCATTGTGGCGGGATCGAAATGGATACAACCCGATGGACAGGTAATGTTTATTTTCATTCTTACGATGGCTGCTGCTGAGGTGTCTGTTGGTCTCGCATTGATCTTGCAGATCTATCATCAGCTAAAAACATTAGATACGGATGCCGCAAATAAAATGAACGGATAATATATAATTGAAGATTTCAGATTTAAGATTGTAGATTTAAAATGATCGAGAAAGAAATTAGACTTGGATTAATTGATGATGGATTCTGTGCCAACAGAAAATCTAATATCATCAATCTAAAATCTAAAATGTATTTATGCTAAATCTCCTCTGGCTCATACCGTCCTTACCTTTTCTTGGAGCATTGATCCTGATATTGTTCAATTCACGCTTGCCAAAAGGCGTGTCTGCTACAATAGGATCAGGAAGTGTTGGATTGGCTTCACTGATCACCATCTTAGTCGGTTATAATTTTCTTTCTTCCGGCCTGCCATCTTACAGATACGTAGCCTGGAATTGGTTTGAGGTAGGAGAACTTTCCACTGCTTTTGCTTTTCACCTGGATTCACTTTCACTCGTATTTCTTTTTGTCATCACATTTGTCGGCTTTCTCATCCATATTTATTCGGCCGGTTACATGCACGATGATGAAGGGTTTACCCGCTTCTTCGCATACCTGAATTTGTTTGTATGCTCCATGTTAATTCTGGTGCTGGCAGATAACCTGGTACTCATGTATCTGGGATGGGAGGGTGTTGGCTTGTGTAGTTACCTGTTGATTGGATTTTGGTACCAAGAAGAAAAGAACGGCTACGCTGCACGCAAAGCTTTTATCATTACACGTGTAGGCGATACCGCGATGGCCATCGGATTGTTCATGCTCTTCATGTCTTTCGGTACACTGAACATTCAAGAGATCCTTACGCAGGCACCTCAGACTTGGGCCGTTGGATCACAGATGGCTGTGGTCGCTGCATTTTTATTGTTAGGAGGAGCAGTTGGTAAATCAGCGCAACTTCCATTACAAACCTGGCTACCCGATGCGATGGCAGGTCCTTCACCTGTTAGCGCATTGATTCACGCAGCTACTATGGTTACTGCTGGTGTTTACCTGATCGCACGCATGCACGTGATTTATGAATTAGCTCCACTTGCTCAATTATGGGTTGGAATTATTGGAGCGGTGACGTTAACTATTGCAGGTTTCAGCGCACTTACACAGTTCGACTTAAAACGAGTACTTGCGTATTCAACCATCAGCCAGATAGGATACATGTTCCTTGCGCTTGGAATTGGAGCATGGTCAGCCGGAGTTTTTCACTTCATGATTCATGCCTTCTTCAAAGCATTGCTCTTCCTCGCAGCGGGTGCAGTAATCATGGCACTTCATCATGAGCAAGATATGTTTAAGATGGGAGGCTTGAAAAAGAAGATGCCCATTATATACTGGACATTCCTGATTGGCGCAGCCTCGCTCGCGGCACTTCCGCTTATTACCGGAGGCTTCTACAGTAAAGATCAAATATTGTGGCTGACCTGGGCAGGAGAGAAGGGAAACATCATGTTCTTCCTGGCGGCACTTCTCGGTGCGTTCGTTACTTCTATTTATACATTTAGAATGGTGTTCCTCACTTTTTTTGGAGAAGAGAAAACACACATCAGTCACATGCCGGGAAAATCCATGACTATACCTTTGGTTATTCTAGCGACACTTTCAACCCTTGCAGGTTTTATCGAGTTGCCGCACACTTTTGGACATATAACAATTTTCTCTGATCTGCTGACACCGGTGTTACCTGAAATTGCGTTGCGTGAAGGTGTTGAGAGCAGCGAATGGATCATCCAAACTATTGCAGCAGTTGTGGCGTTAAGCGGAGTTTACATAGCGTACTACTTTTACGTCAAACGGACTGAACTTAGACCAGGTATCAAAAGTGCGGTGCAAGACACGTACCAGTTCTTTCATTACGGATGGGGCTTTGATACACTCTATAATACGTTGCTTGTAAAACCTTTTGTGTACATCGCTACCGTCAATAAAAATGATGTAGTCGATAAATTCTATGCAGGTATAGTACGAGTTGCCGAATTCCTTAATCAGGTATTTGTAAAAACACAAAGCGGAATATTGCGCTGGTACATTATGGGAATTGTAATAGGAGCAATCCTGATTTTGACATTAAGTTTAATTGTTACTACACGATGATGTTACTCGTACTGATACTCATACTAATGGCTGGGGGAATCCTCGCGGGGATTTCATCGAAATGGAGTACGTCATTACCACGATGGATATCGCTGATCGCGGTATTCTCTGATCTAATCTTGTCGATAAAACTTTGGATAGACTATGGCGCAGGCGCATCACTCACAAACTCCAATTGGATTTTGGACTTTAATCGGCCGTGGATACAACCTTTCGGAATAAGTTTCCATTTAGCTATGGACGGATTGAGCTTACTGATGCTTGTGCTCACATTCTTCCTTGGCATTTTCGCTGTCTTGATCTCATGGAAAGAAATTCAATATCGTGTGGGCTTCTTCCATTTCAATCTGCTTTGGGTATTGGCTGGTATTACTGGTGTCTTTATTACAATGGACTTGTTCTTGTTCTATTTCTTCTGGGAGGTCATGCTCATCCCCATGTATTTTCTCATTGGCATCTGGGGGCATGAAAATCGGCAGTATGCTGCCTACAAATTTTTCATTTTCACACAGGCAAGTGGTTTGTTGATGTTACTCTCAATCCTTGGCCTTTACTTTATTCACTACGAGCAAACAAGCACATATTCATTTGACTATTTCCAATTGCTTGGAACAAAACTTTCACCAGGCATGGCCATGTGGCTGATGCTAGGATTCCTCGCTGCGTTTGCAGTTAAGTTGCCAGTGTTTCCTTTTCATTCATGGTTGCCTGATGCCCACTCCGAAGCACCTACGGCCGGTAGTTTAATATTGGCAGGACTGCTTTTGAAAACAGGAGCATACGGGTTGATTCGGTTTGTTCTCCCATTATTCCCTTCGGCTGCTGCAGAGATTGCCCCCTGGGCAATGTTATTGGGCGTCATTGGTATTTTGTACGGAGCCATTCAGGCATTTTCGCAAACGGATTTCAAACGACTGGTTGCTTACACGAGTGTGAGTCACATGGGCTTTGTCATTCTTGGCGTATTTGCATTTAATGAGTTAGCCATGCAAGGTGTGGTGATGCAAATGATCACTCACGGAATCAGCACAGGAGCACTATTCATTTTGGCCGGAGCACTGTACGAAAGAACGCACACACGCGATATCATGCAGATGGGAGGGTTCTGGAAGAAAGTTCCGGTTATGGGCGTAATCGCGATGGTGTTTGTTATGGCATCTCTTGGATTGCCCGGACTCGGAAACTTTGTAGCTGAATTTCTAACCTTGGTTGGCTCATGGCAGGCGAATCCTATACTTACCATTTTTGCCACCATCGGATTAGTTGGAGCCACAGCCTACTCTCTCAGAATTATGCAGAAAATATTTCTTGGACCTGAACAGAAACAGCATCATGTTCTTGAAGATCTGTCGATTCGTGAAAAGTTGATTCTGATACCTTTAACACTTGCCATTATCATTCTTGGTTTATTTCCACAATTCGTTTTAAATACTTCTAAAGCTCCGGTTAAAAGCGTACTACAGACAACTTATAAAGAAACTCTTGCCGGACCTGTTCTGGCATCTCCCGGTACATTATCAAATGGAGATCGCGGAATCCCGATAGAGTCGGGACGAATATCACTATTAAAGAAAGGAGGTTCATATGAATAAGACCGATCTCATCTGCCTGATTCCATTGTGGATACTTTCCAGTGCGGCCATCCTTAACTTCTTTTCAATCTCTATAAAACGGAATCATAAAGTGATTTTTTTGATTACACTGATTTCTTTTGTTGTTGACTTTATTTTTCTGGCAACCTATAGCATCTACAATCAACAGACTATTGAGCCCTTGCTTGTATTTGATGGCTTTGGAATTTTTAATATTGGATTGATCCTGCTAACGACATTGATCGTTGCCATGATGTCGTACGCGTACTTCGAGCAACGAGAGGAACGAAAAGAGGAATACTATATTCTGCTAATACTGGCTGCACTCGGAGCCTGTATCATGGTTATCAGCAAACATTTTGTTTCGCTTTTCCTGGGGCTCGAAATTTTAAGTGTTTCTCTTTACGCATTGATTGCTTATCTGCGCACACGCCAGCGCTCCGATGAAGCAGGAATAAAGTATTTGATCCTTGCTGCATTTTCATCAGCCTTCCTGCTATTCGGCATGGCGTTAGTATATGCCACAACAGGCTCCATGGAGTTTTCAGGAATTGCAAAATGGCTAACTGATTCCTCACAAGAAATGCCTTTGATTCTTTTGGCTGGATTTGGATTGATGATCGTGGGGGTAGGTTTTAAACTTGGAGTTGTACCCTTTCACATGTGGACTCCTGATGTATACGAAGGCGCACCGGCACCCGTAACGGCATTCATTGCTACAGTTTCAAAAGGAGGGATGGTGGCACTGCTCGTTCGCTTTTTTAATACGCTTAATGGTTATCAGTACCAATCACTGATTTGGATATTTGCATCTATTGCCATCGCTTCCATGTTTATTGGCAATTTCCTGGCACTGCGTCAAAACAATGTTAAGCGGATATTGGCTTACTCTTCTATTGCACATTTAGGATATCTGCTTGTGGCATTCTTAGCAGGAGGGAAGCTTGGAGTAGAAGCTATCAGCTTTTACCTCGTTGCTTATTTCATAACCAGTTTGGGCGCATTTGGTATACTGGCAACTCTTTCTGATAAAGAACGTGATGCCGAATTACTGGAAGATTATCGGGGACTTTTTTGGGCCAGACCCGTAACCGCCACTGCGTTCAGCGCCATGCTTTTATCCCTTGCAGGCATTCCATTGACCGCTGGCTTTATTGGCAAGTTCTATTTACTAGCAGCAGGCATTCAATCTCAACTTTGGTTATTAGCACTCATTCTTGTCATTAACAGCGTAATAGGACTCTATTATTATATCAAAATAATAGCCGTTATGTTTGACAGAAAAGTAGAAATAAAAAATGCTGCAGATTTGAATCCGCTGGTTTACATCATGAGCAGTTTTACCATGGCCATTTTAACGATCCTGTTAATTTGGATTGGTGTTAACCCATCTGGGATGATGGAACTAATCAAAGCGGTGATCTAGCAATGCATGTAATCGAATTTTGTCACCACTGATTTTTTAGATACCTTTTTTGTTTATCGTATACGTTAGGGTAATAACGGCCCTTCGAAGTGGTCTGACATCAAACAAGTTAAAGACCCAGGGATTTAAGTAGGCAACTTGATTTGTAAGATTTGACACATTTATCTGTGCCCCAAATTGTTTGTAATTATAACCAAGGGAAACGTCCATGGTATAGGCTGAAGGTACCTCCAGGTCTGGATTGTTATCGATGGCAGAGAAAAATTCACTTTTATAAAACATACCTACTCCTGCAGAAAAACCTTTAAACTTATTGACCGGATCAAAGTTGAGCCAAAAATTCCCCGTTATTTTGGGAGCGCTCGGGAGACTATTTCCACTTGGATAGCCGGGGTCTTCAACAACTTCTGTATCCGTATAAGCCAACCCTGCTGTTAGTGATAAAGCAGGGTGAATTTTACCGTCAATGTCAATTTCTATACCTTGGCTTCTGTGATGTCCTTCATAATAAACATTATACTCATCAAAATTTGGATTTTGTGGATCTAAGTAAACATAACCGTAAGGATCTTTCTTATTGATCTGGAAGATGCTAAACGTAACACCCAATTTTTCATTTATTAAATTGGCCTTTGTACCAAATTCAATTTGTGAACTTAGGGTAGCCGGTGGTGTGGCGTATTCTGCATAGTTTTGAGCAAAAATATCGGGAGAGTTAATTTCATAGCCTTGTGAATAAGATGCATAAAAAGACGCCCAAGTTATAGGCTTATAAACCAGCCCTATTCTTGGGCTCCATACATTTTGAGCAACAATATCATCGGTATATCCTTCATAATCACTTCCGATAAGTTGATCTTCATAATAGTCATTCCCTTGTTCTGTTCGTCCCGCGCGAATACCTAAAAGAATATGAAGCTTCTCATTCATCAGCATGATCTGGTCCTGAAAATAAAATCCACGCCTTTGTATAACAGAAACAAATGGCAAGTACGGTTCTTCAAGAGGTTCGACAGATGGTGTTTGTCCATACACCATATTATAAATGTTGTTTGCATCAAACGGATACAAATATCCTTCATTCGTGTAGCGGAACCGCGTAGACTGATATTCCACACCAATCAGCACATTGTGTTTTATTGACCCGGTATAGAATATTCCGAATGCATCTAAAGAGGCCGAACCATTTTTTAACCACTGGTTATAACCGTACTCATTTCGGGTAAAATCACCATTTGTATCGGGTTGGTCGGGCCACAATCCAAAGGGCCTGTTCTTCGTATAGCCATAAAACCCAACGCCACGCAATCTCCAGTTTTCACCAATCTGATACGTCAGAGTTCCGAAATAACTTTGATCGTTAAAGAGATATTGATGATCGGGCTCACTTAAATACAGAGAAGGATCCAGTTTATCCAATCCTGAAACAGTACCATCTGGCGATACCAACCCAGGGTCATCTGTTGCTTCCGATTTCTTGAATACAGCTTCCGCATTAAATGACAACTTCGGTGTTATGTCCCAAGCCAGCGCAGGTGCTACTAAAAATCTTTCCGAAGTAACAAACTCACGAAAGCTGTCAGTCTTTTCATACGATGTATTCAGTCGATACCGAAGTGATTTATCTTTGGTAATTGGCCCTGAGATGTCAACCGCAGGTCTGATGAGATTCCACTGACCTGTTTTAAAATCAACCTTCATATAAAAATCAGCCAAGGGCTTTTTCGTTGCAAAATTCATGACACCACCCGGAGCTACATCACCAAACAAAATAGAAGTAGGGCCTTTCAAAAATTCAACCTGCTCAATATTATCCGCATAGTTGTTTCCGAGATTCCAAATCATCATGCCATTCCAGCGATAATTCTGAGAGTTCACTAAGTCAAACCCACGTGCATTAAAGAATTGATAGGAACCGGCTCCGCTGTAACTGCCGGTGTAATTGAGTCCACTCATATTTCTAGTAATGGTAGTAAGATCAAACGCAGCCTGCTGCTTAATTAATTTTTGGCCCAAAATGATGATGGATTGTGGGATATCCTGTATCTCCATTAAGGTGCGCGTAGCGCTGGCACTTTTGGTTTTTACACCAGTAATAACAACATTACCCAGTTCGGTTATATCATCCTGCAATTGAAAGGAAGCATTTACAACTTCATCTTCTATAATGGATACTGGATTAGAACTTTGAGCATATCCAATCGATTTTGAGACGATTTGATATGACCCAACTGGAGCTTTCAAAAGAAAGACTCCATACTCATTTGTAGACGTTCCGAAACTAGTCCCTTCCAGAAAGACAACAGCCGCAGGAACAGGAAGACCATTTTGGTCTATTACTTTACCGGTTACAGAACCCTTTTTACTTTGAGCATCGCTCATTGAAAAAAGAAGCGAGGAAAATAAAACAAGTAAAATGAAGCGCTTCATACTATTTTGTTAATTAGTTTGAGAATGAATTGAAATTGGTACGGAGACAAGAGATTGATATCCATCATCGAGCAATAAATGAATGTTGTATTTACCCGGTTTTAGAGGCCAGCTATCAGGGTTCCGTAATTTTGCTCTTTCACTCAATATCAATGAACCATTCACATCACCCGTAGTATAATTGTACACCAGATACTGACTGTACTGAGTAGTTTTGTTGTATTCGGTATTTAAGTCAATTTGTGATGGATATATGGCAATCCAATCCAACCGATGTCCGGGCGCATTATTCCATTCTACTGTTATAGGCTCTCCTGTTTGAAAACTATTTTTTGCAAGACTAAGTATGGGTTTTCCATCGTGATGAATTCTCCAAAAAGTATTTGAGGCAAGTGTGCTTCCACTCTGATCTTTCAATTCAATGCGAAACTTACCTGCTACTCCTAAATCAATCCATAGGTGTGAGCTTCCCTGTTTAAGATTTTCGACTCTTTTGATTTCGGCATTTGACTCGTTCCAGATTAAAAGTTTGGCTGGTGACTTTGAAGTATAACTACATTGAATGAACAGACTATCTGAAACATTGGAAATTCTTGGGTACGCTTGCACAAAGTTGTGGATGGGGGCAGGCACCATCGTGCACGTTACTATTACTCCCCGATGATCGGAAGCAAACGGCTTCACAGCGTAATCAACATCCGGTCCATTTTCTTCACCAACAAGTTGTGCATTGATTACTTGTTCAATTCCTTTGGCCCAAATAAAATCGATTCGATCATGCGTTTCAGTTTCTTCTGTGTGAGGTGGAGGGTAACCTGGCGTCCATGTAAGGCCAGGCTTTTTAACTGGATCAGAATGAAATTTTCGATAGGTATCAATAAAACCCAACTCTTCCAGATTTTTACTAACAGGCCATTCAAAAGCATATTTCATGTGAGGCCTTAAAAGTTGCTCAGCCGTTGTCCAATCCCGGTGCGAGGGTGCGTTAAAATCTCCCGTCAGCAAAACTGGTATTCCCAAATTGGCTAATGGCGGCAAGACTTTCCGATACTCATCTAATTCATGGAAACGTATGGACATCTCATTGGCCAACACACTATCGAGTGAAAAGCCATCCCGTACTAACTCCGGACCGTAAGGATCGGATGGAAGATGAACATTCGAAATAGCTATGATTTTTCCAGGGCGTATTTCAACAAACGAATAATACCAACCGTTTGTGGAATCGCTGATGAGTGGGTATTTCGATAACAAATGGAGTCGGCTATCAAAGTACTTCCATCCAAGGGCTTGTGCCAGTTTTGGTATATTACCTTCCGCTTCCTGAATACCAATGATATCCGGATTCGCTAACTGAATGGATTCTACAACTTTTGCGAAATCAATTTCATCTCCGCCATAAAGCACATTGAAGCTCATCACCCGAACAGTGTCTGGAGCAGGCTCAACATTCTCAGTCGGTTGTTTACAAGAAGAAAAGTTAAGGAGAAGAATTAGAACAAAACTTTTTAAAAGACAGAAGCGCAAAAAAGAAATGTTCATGCTTAAATGTAAAAAAGGAAAAATACGGCTAAGTTAAGGCTGTATTAAATTGCCAAGAACTCTAGTGGATTTCCATTACCATTTTTACGATCCAGGTGATTACAGATTTTTGCAACTCAATCAGGCAGGGAGCTGAAAGGAGTAGGTGACTTCCTAAAATAAAAGTACTTTGGTAAATGATACGTGGAAAATGATATTAGTGTCTAACTATTTCGCACCTTCATTCCTCTTTAATGCCAGATCTTACTCAAAATTTACCGCTTAAATATTTGCCTAATCTTGAATGTAACTTCTGTGGAGAGATGCAGTTAATAAGGGCATATTTACCTGCATGAAGGTTGTTACCTTAGCCTTGTTTTCTTTTTTCTGTATCAACCTTGTGGCGCAAAGCGACTCCACCAAATCCTATACTGCAACCAGGGTTTCAGCTGAACCGCCACAAATCGATGGCCTGCTTAATGACCTTGCCTGGGAACAAGTTCAATGGGGCGGGGGTGATTTTACACAATGGAAACCTGATGCAGGGGCACAAGCCAGTGTGGTGACGAAGTTCAAGATATTGTACGATACCAAAAATTTGTATGTAGCATTTAAATGCTTTGATCCTGAACCGGATAGTATTGTGAGACGCATGTCGCGAAGGGATGGCTTTGATGGGGATTTCGTGGAGATCAATATTGACAGCTACAATGACAAGCGCACGGCCTTTTCCTTTACTTCCTCAGTGTCGGGTGTGAAAGGTGATGAGTATGTTTCTAATGACGGAAACAATTGGGATTCAAACTGGGATCCAATCTGGTATCTGAAAACAAGTATCGACAGTGAAGGCTGGATAGCAGAAGTAAGAATTCCACTTAGTCAGTTACGTTTCGCTGACAAGCCCGTACACACCTGGGGCTTTCAAATCATGCGGCACTTATTCCGAAAACAGGAACGTTCTATCTGGCAGTACATTCCACCAAATGCGCCTGGCTGGGTACACCTGTTTGGCGAACTCAAGGGGATCACCGGCATTAAGTCTCAGAAACAGCTTGAAATTCAGCCCTATGTTGTAGCCAAAACCGAAACATTTGAAAAAGAAGAAGGCAATCCATTTGCTACAGGCAAATCATCCGATCTTGATTTTGGGTTAGATGCGAAGATTGGTTTAACAAGCGACATCACGTTAGATCTCACGGTCAATCCCGATTTCGGCCAGGTAGAAGCTGACCCCTCACAAGTAAACCTGTCAGCCTATCAACTATTCTTTTCTGAAAGACGCCCTTTCTTTATTGAAGGAAGCAATACCTATAATTTTCCAATAACACAATCCACGGCAGGTGGGGATTTTAACTCCGACAATCTCTTTTATTCAAGAAGGATTGGCAGGCGTCCGGATTATTATCCCAGCTTGGATGATAACGAAGTAGCGGATGTTCCTACTAATACCCGAATTATCGCGGCCGCTAAGTTGACCGGAAAGAATAGCAAAGGGTTTTCGTGGGGATTACTGGAATCGGTCACCGCTAAAACAGAAGCTGAGATTGATTCGCTAGGTGAGCGAAGAAGAGAAACGATTGAACCAAGAACCAATTACCTGGTGGCGAGAGTCCAACAAGACATTAACAAGGGTAATACTATAGTGGGTGCCATGTTCACGGCAACCAACCGTAACATTGAAGATCAACATCTGGAATATCTGCACAAGGATGCTTACACGGCCGGGCTTGATTTCGTCCACAACTGGAAAGAGAGAAAATATTATGTTCGTTTCAATGGAATCTTCAGCACAGTACGCGGAACAAAGGAAGCGATTACTGGAACGCAGACCTCAAACGAACATCTCTTTCAGCGTCCTACGGCACAGCAATATGTTTCAGTTGACTCATCACGTACTTCCCTTACAGGAACAGGCGGAACGGTGACCATCGGTAAAAGCAGCGGCAACTTTGTGTACCAGGGCGGTGTTACCTGGAGATCACCAGAGGTTGAATTGAATGATGTGGGTTTCCTGATCAGTGCCGACCTCATAACACAATGGGCATGGGCGCAATACCGGATATTAAAACCATTCTCAATCTTTCGAAGTTTGCAGGTAAATGGAAATGAGTGGTTGTACTATGACTACGGAGGAACGAATACAAGGAGAATGATCAATTCAAACGTTCACATGCAATTTAAAAACTTCTGGTTTATGGGCACCGGAGTAACATTAATCGGGAGAAGAATTTCCAATGCCGACCTCAGAGGAGGGCCTTCTTTTACTTACCCCGGTGGAGTAGAGAATTGGTATTTTTTCGAAACTGATACTCGAAAAAAACTTAAAGCACGTTTTCAAAACTGGTTCTTCACAGGGTTCGAAAAATCAGAACGCAGCAAAGGATTTTCATTAAGCCTGACATACAGACCAATCAACGCCATGAATATCACCATTTCGTCAGGTGTTGATTTCAATGATGATCGACAGCAGTATGTGACTACTACCCTTTACAACGATGATCCACGTTACATTACCGCTCGAATTCAACAGACTACCTATAATATGACCATGAGATTGAATTACGTTATAACTCCGAATCTTACTGTTGAGTATTGGGGGCAACCATTTATTTCAACAGGAGAGTATTCTGAGTTTAAGAGAATAACCCAGTCAAATGCTGAAGCGTACACAGATCGCTTCCACACTTTTACGGATAACGAAATTGCTTTCAATAGCACATCCAGTCAATACGATATTGATGAGAATTCAAACGGTGCCATCGACTATTCGATTAATAATCCAAATTTCAATTTTGCACAATTCCGATCCAACATGGTTCTACGCTGGGAGTATATTCCGGGTTCAACATTATTTTTGGTTTGGACGCAGAATAAAACAGACTTTGTTCCAATAGGGGAGGATAATTCTTTCTCACATCTTTCTCACAGTTTGTTTAATAGAACACCTCATAATATCTTTCTTATCAAGTATACATACAGGTTTGCGCTTTGATTACCTAAACTATAAGGTTCGGGGAGTTCAAACAGATCCTTCTTCTTTAATTACTTGCATGGCG
>JANNQJ010000291.1:0-2251 GCA_031400675.1 Cyclobacteriaceae bacterium | reverse complement strand
ATGTTTAATATTGCAATGATTTGAATTGAATATATATCCAATAGTTTTTCTATTACATTCTCTTGATATTTGATTGCGATCATAATCTCCCCATGAACAAAACATGAAAGGTTCAATAGGGCAGGTTTGATACAGTCTTTTTTTAGAATTCAAATCATTTATTTACCAATCAAACGGAAAGTCAGACTCGGCATACCCGATTGCAAAATCAGCTCCTGTTCCTGAAACGACTACCCCCATGTACCACATGCGTACTTTGTTATTCTCTATAATCACGGAGGGTGCAATTACCGAATATTCTTCCCAGTCGTACTCTTTTTTTAAAATAGGATCAGGATACACTTCGTAAGGACCGAGGATGGAATTACTTCTTGCAATTCCAATGGAGGTGTCACCTGAAATGAACAGGTAAAAAATATTATCCGGACCTTTTACGATCGCGGGTTCTTTGATGACTTCCGCCCAGTCCAGGTTGAAATCAGTACCGTTGATGATAGGCTGTGAAAGCTTCGTCCAGGTTTCGCCATCAGTTGAAGTGGCACCCAGAATACCGATAAAGGCAGGCGTACAATTTTCAATGCAATACCCCACGTACAACATGTAGTAGGTGTTGCCCTCTTTGATTACCGTAGGAGAGAAAAGCGCATTGGCATCTTTTGCATTTGTGATGCCCAACGACAAAATGGGATCGGTGAATGAGCGCGTGAAGGATTTGTTATTAGTAGAAACGGCCAATCCGATTTGCCCTTCGGCTACTATCGTTCCTGCCACACCGGCTTCTTCTTCGTAGCCGCAATAGTACATCCATGTTTCACCGCCTTGCCGGATGATGGAAACTGCTTCGAGGTGATTGTCCCACTCACCGGCATTGATATCAAGGGCAACACTTTCTTCATTTTCAATATTGTTGGCTGGAATCCAATTGATGCCGTCCACTGATTTGGCTCCTGCAATTACCAGTTTCTCGGTAGGGTCGGTCAGTAAACTGGAATAGTACATGCGCAAGGTATCACCATCGCGTATCACACTAGGATCGGCTGCGGTGGTGACGCCTTGCCATACGGGTTCAGCTTGTTTGGTGAAGTTTATTCCCGAAACGAGAGGTTCATCATTTTTGCAGGATAGCAGGATAACGAATAAAAAGATATATAATTTACTTCTGCTCATGTTGCAAAATCGAAAATTGAGTTAATCATATCAAGTTATACTAAACTGAATCTCATGGTTCACATCTCTTTCTTCACCACCAATAAAAACCGGTCTTTGTCCACTTCCAGATATCCTTGTTCATAGCAGTATTTGTACAAAGCACCTTCCTTCGTGGTGTAGGTATTGGTGTAATATCCAAAGTCAAAACCTTTATCGTTTAGCTTGCTTCGGTTTATGTGAGTTTTGCCCGTGGTATTCAAGTCAATTAAAATACGCCTGTTCTTGCGTAAAATATTGTTCACGTTGCGTACGTAGTTGGTCTCATCGCTGTTCAGTTTATTGTTATAACTGATGCGGCATTGGTCGGAACAGAATTTTTTATCGGCCCGGCCTTTAATTTTTTCGCCACATTCCAAACAAATCTTTTCTTCAGTTTTTGCCATGATTTAAGCGTTTTAATATGTTTTACGAAGCGTTTATAAACGTTTACAAACGAATATAACCGAAAGTAAACGATTAACATACGAGTCCGGTTTTTTTCTTACCACACCTTTGCATTGTCAATCGAACAATAGCCGAGTGACGGAATTCAAATCGTATGTTAAACCAATAAATTATACAATTATGAAAAGTTTAAGAAACAGTGTGCAGTTGATCGGTCGGTTAGGTAAAGACCCAGAAGTGAAAACGTTTGGGGAAAAGAAGAAGGCATCTTTTTCAATCGCTACATCAGACTCGTACAAGAATGCAAAAGGCGAAAAGGTAGAAGATACCCAGTGGCACAACGTGGTTATCTGGGGCAAACTTGCGGACGTAGTCGAGAAGTATCTGAAGAAAGGGCAGGAGATAGCCGTAGAAGGTAAACTCGTACACCGCGATTACGAAACGGACAAAGGCGAGAAACGCTACATCACCGAGATTAACGTGAACGACCTGGTGATGCTGGGCGGGAAGCAGTAAGCACTGATTCCTTATGAAAAGTCATCTTGGGCAACCGAGGTATCCCGTGGCTCGTGGCCTCGTCGTCCGCGCATGGATTGGTGGCCGCCGTCGCGATGTGGCTGGCGTTTGTTCCGCCACGTTCGTATACCGAGTGGATCCG
>JANNQJ010000290.1:0-11293 GCA_031400675.1 Cyclobacteriaceae bacterium | reverse complement strand
CCAACCCACACCCAGATCGAACGTTCCAAAGCCACTGATTCTGTCATTCACAGGAGCGTATTTTGTAAACCCTAACATGGCATAATTGATCCCCACCGAACCTTCGTAACGGCCATCGAATCCCTGATAATAAGCATCAGTTTTTAAGTTCTGATAAATCAGCTCAACAGCTACAGTCTCACCTAGGCCAAACTCAAGACCTCCTCCCCACTGAAAACCATCTTCAATCTTTCCGGTTCCATACTCGGTATCGAACTTATCGGAGAATGTATAACTCTCAAAAGTTAGTAAGGTTATAGACGGTTGCGCCCATGCAGTTGCATTCAAAGCGAATACAAACGTTATCAGAATGATTTCTTTTTTCATAAAATCAGCTTAATTTAGATCGTAATGATAATCAAAATAATTACAAAATTCGTAACGCGTTATTCTTTTAGAATTCATAGTAAAAGTCTTATTTTCACGCAAATTCACTCTTAAAAAACATACTTATGAAAAAATTATTATTACTGGCGGCCATATGCTTGTCTACGGTAGGTTTCGCGCAATCCAATAAAGAAGATGTTGACTTTATCCAATCGATTTACGGAAAAGAAAAGAAAGCGATTGTAGCTGAATTCGTTAAACTGGAAGGCGCTCAGAAAGACGCTTTCTGGAAATTGTATGATCAGTACGAAACTGAACGAAAAGAACTTGGTAAAAAGCGAATCGCACTGTTAGAAAAGTACGCTGCAGGTTACGGATCTATGGATGATGCCGCTGTATCACAGAATATTAAAGAAACGGCCGCTTTGGGGGTGAAGACTGACAAGTTGATTGCCACCTACCATAAGAAAATTGAAAAAGCTGCAGGAGCCAAAGCTGCAGCCCAGTTTTTCCAGATTGAAGCTTACTTTTTAAGCACTATTCGTGCTGCTATTCTGGAAAGCATTCCATTTATTGGAGAATTGGACTAAGACCTAACCTGGTAATTTGCGGAAGTATTTTTTTGACAAACTGTTTAAGACTGATTAACTATGAAACGAATTCTTTTAATGGCCCTGCCAGCTTTCCTCTTATTGGGTTGCTACCCGCAAGGACCCGAATATGTTGAAGATTTAGATGTAGTGTATACTACCTATGATGAGGAGTATGACTTTCAGGGGCAAAGTACTTACTCGATGCCTGACAAAATTGTAACGGATGTACAAATCAAAAATGGTGACACTACGTGGGTGTATATGAAACCTGCTTTTGCTACACCGCTTTTACAGGCCATTGATGATAACATGCAAGCACTTGGATGGACAAAAGTAGCAGGTGGTGGCATATTAAATAATGCCGATGTGGTGATTACCCCCGGGGCTATTTCATCCACTACCTATTACTACAGTTATTGGTACGATTGGTATTATGGAGGCTATTATGGAGGTTGGTATTATCCGCCATATTATACAGTAACAAGTTATACTACCGGCTCATTTATTATCGCTATAGCGGATCCTCATACCGATGATCTTCCTATAGATCAGACGCAAGCAGCCTGGATTGGCGCCATGAACGGACTGTTGACCGGGTCGTACGATGTCAGCCGTGCTACCGCTGCAATCAATCAGGCCTTTAAGCAATCACCTTATCTAAAAATCAATTAATGCTGACCATTATGAAAAAAATTATATTCATTATTTCATTTTGCTTCATCAGTGTTGGAGCATTAGTTGCCCAGAGCAATACTACCTTCAGCTATTCCATTGGATTTCCTGTGGGCGATTTGAGTGACTTTGTTCAAGAAGCGAGCTGGCGCGGTATAACACTTGACTACCGTAAAATGGTTAACCCCAATGTTGGCGTTGGCTTTAGTGTGGGTTGGAACGTATTTTATGAAGCACTTGACAAGGCTACCTATACACTTGATAACGTTTCCCTCACCGGCAAGCAATATCGGTACAGTAACCATGTGCCCATGTATATTAATCCGACTTACTACCTGAAGCCCGGGGAGACTATGAATCCATTCTTCAGTTTAGGGATTGGTACAATTTATACGAAGCGAAACACCGATATGAACTTGTATACCATCGAGCAGGAAGCCTGGAATTTTGCATTAGCGCCTGAAGTAGGATTCAATTATGCAATTGATGATGCCACTGCCCTTTCGGTTTCAGGTAAGTTAAATTATGGCTTTAAGGCGGGTGAGATAGAATCTGATCAATCTTTTTTTACGCTTAACGTAGGGTTCACGTTTATTAAATAGTAAACCTTTTAATCATATTCAGAAACTGCAGATTTATAGTCTGCAGTTTTTTTTATTTGAAGGAAGCTTTAGTGGGACTCTTTTCCCCGCATGAGAAACAGAGCCAGGGAAAGAATCAAAATGACTCCCGGAAGAATCAAAACTTCCCATGAAGTAGATGGATTCTTCACGAGGCCACTTACACACAAAATAACCAATGTCACCAATATCGTTTCCCACAATAATATTTTCAGTTCTTTCAGGTCACGCACATTCAGCCAGGCGGGTATATGTTCAGCTTTGGCATTGCTGAATAAAAAAAGACGGGCTATACCTAAACCAAATATCAGAAACACCAGCGATATCATAACAAAATCAAGACCTTCCAGCAAATGAATACCCGGACGTGTTTCTTCATTCGGTAAAAATCCCGCATTGAAAAATTCAATATATCCGTGAATACTTTGAACCGCTCCAACGATCAGATAAATAATTGAATTCAGCAGCATGAAGACTACCGCTATAGAAAATATATATCGGATGCGAAGCAATTTTTCAAACATGGTCATTTATTTTAGATCAATATCTGCATATTAAACTTAACTTACAATAGACTCTTCCATACCCTATTTTATAACTATGAAATCCATTCTTCTATTTCTCCGCGCCACGCTCACCGGAGGTGTTTTATTCTTGCTGCCGGTGGTATTACTGATAATGATTTTAAACAAAGCCCACATCGTGCTGGTAAAAATTTCTGCCCCTTTTGCACATAGGCTGCCTGAATTTATTTTTGGATTGGATGGCCATAACGTGTTGGCTATTTTGTTCCTTTGTTTTATCAGTGGTATACTATTCCGCTCTGCCACTGTTAAGGGTTGGATTGGCAAACTTGAAGATAATGTGCTTTCCTTTTTGCCAGGCTACTCCATGATCAAGTCCATCACAGCCGATGCCATTGGTGAAAAGGTTGAACAAAGTTTACACCCTGTTCTGGTTCAGGATGGTGATACCTGGAATATCGGATTTTTGGTGGAAGAAGGCGAAGGGCTTTGTACGGTCTTTTTTCCAGAGGCACCCCGACACGATTCTGGTGAAGTAAAGATTGTACCTGCTTCCGCAGTTAAGAAAATAAATGTGACAGCCAACCTGGCCGCTAAAAGTTTAAAGAGTTATGGCAAGGGAGCCATTCAGTGGCTTCATAAAACGTAATATTGTCAGGCAATTCAGTAACTAAAGAAATTATGGAATCCACCAACCAAAACTTCAAATTTGAAAAAATAGTCGATACGATTATCCGGCTTGGTGTACTGTTCTTTTTGTTAGGATGGTGTTTTACAATTCTGAGACCTTTCATTTTAGTGTTGATTTGGGCTGCCGTCATCGCCATAGCCATTTATCCGTTGTATAGCATTTTTATAAAAATGTTTCGTGGTCGCAAAGTAATAGCATCGGTCGTGCTGACGCTTTTAATGTTGAGCGTATTAATCATTCCCGCTTGGCTCGTAACGCAATCCGTATTTGTAGAAGTTAGTCATTTGCGCGAGTTGAATAAACAGGGGCAATTAGTCATTCCGCCTCCTGGAGAAAATACAGCAGACTGGCCCTCTGTAACGAAACCCATTCTGGATTTCTGGAAACTTGCCTCCGAAAATTTACAAGATGCCTTGATGCAACATTCCGATCAATTAAAAGCTGCGGGTGCGTGGTTACTTTCGGCAGTGGCAAGTGTTGGAACGGGTGTCGTGCAATTCGTTTTATCTATTCTTATTGCTGGCGTGTTGCTTGCCTTCTCTGATACTGTTGGAGAGACAACGATTAAAGTTTTCTGCAAATTAGCGGGACAACAAGGGGAAAATTTTGCAAGCACGATTGTTACCACCATTCGCAGCGTAGTGAAAGGTATTTTAGGTGTGGCGGTCATACAAGCCTCCATGGCAGGTCTTGGCTTTTTCATCGCAGGTGTTCCGTATGCCGGGGTATGGACAGTAGCGTGTTTATTTTTTGCCATTATCCAGGTTGGTTCTGGACCAATCGCCATTCCGGTTGCCATTTATATGTTCTCGGTTTCTGATACACTAACCGCTGTATTACTTGCCATTTGGTTAGGGATCACGCTTGTTTCCGATAATATATTAAAACCACTTTTACTAGGTAGGGGTGCGCCTGCTCCTATGCTGGTGGTTTTTCTGGGTTCCATTGGTGGTTTTATTACCAGTGGCTTTCTCGGATTGTTCTTAGGTGCCGTTATTCTCACGATCGGGTATAAACTTTTTGACACCTGGCTCAATACAAATGAGGTGAGTAGTTAGGTATTCAAGTACAAACCACAATCGTCTAAAAATTAACTTGTATTATCCATTACCATGAAAAATTACCTATCCATTCTACTGATCAGCCTTTTGTTTTCCATAACAATTCAGGCGCAGTCTATTACATCCGACTACAACACCCAACTCGATTTTAAAAAATTTAAAACTTTTGCATGGCTTGCTCCCGGTGACAGTGTGTTGAATCGTTACCGACATGATAAACTATACAGTGGTGCCATTACCCTTGCTGCCAATCAGGAGTTGAGTGCCCGAGGACTTACGATGGACACATCAAACCCCGATGCCATTTTTATGTTCTACACAGGCATTGAAGAAATTACCCAGTATTCACAAAGTCCTACGCTAAGCATCGGTGTTGGAGTAGCTGGACCCGGATATTATGTAGCCGGTTCTGCGCCTGTAGCCGGTGGTAAGATTACTGCCACCACGGTGGAAGATGGAACATTGAAGTTTGTGATGTACGATACGGAATCCAAGAAAATGGTTTGGTCGGGAATGGCGAATAAACAATTTAAGATGTCGGACGATATTGAAAAACTCGTGATGGATTATACAGTTAAGATTTTTAAGAAATATCCTCTAAAGAAGCCGCGGTAAAAACGAGGATTCTATTAATTCCCCGTTCCTGCAGCTGTTGAGGGCTTACTCTTCCTCAGATAATGCTTAATCCGAAACCGGAAAATATTATCGCTCGACTCAAAATCTTCATCAATTCCATTTTTGGATTGCTGGAGCATGTATAGAAACTCAAAACGAAAACTATAATTCAACCGGTAGCCCCCGCCAATCCTCCACCGGAAGCGGTTGGCAAAACGTTCATCCACATCTTCATCCGTCTTGAAAAGCCACTCAACGTCTGTCAGCGCATACCAAAGCTTGTCCTGAAAGTAAGAGTCTCTATTAATAGGGATAATCATCTCTCCTCTCACCCGCGGCCGATATACCTGGGTCCATTCATCGGTATCCAGATTTTTAAAATTGCGCTGGTCCAATCGCAAGAGTAGGCGCGTTTGTATTCTTTTATTTGGTGTAAAGAAATACCGGGCGCCAATCGTAGGTCTTATTTCAAAGGTGTTATATGATTCGGTTTGATTGGTGCGGGATATCGTTGTGGCACCCAATACTTCTAAGTTCTGATACACGGTATATTCCAGTGTGGCCGCATAGCTCACCTCCCGCCATCGTGGAGTGTTTAGCAGTGTGTTGTAGTTAAACGCATTTTCCAGGTTGAATGAATTGGCAAATGGATAGTTGAGCATGTACTCAAACCAAAGCTGTTCATTGACAGTTTGCGCACGCAGGGTACTGACAGTTAAAAAAAGTGCAATAGTTAACCATTTCCTCATGTATACACCATTGGTATCATCCTGTTTGTTTCTTAATAAAGGAGGTAATCGATTTTTCAATTTGCTTCTTTGTATCATCCCAGCTTTCTTTGTTCAACATTTTTGGCATTGCTTTTTTATCTGCCATTTCACTAAGTTGCAAACCTTCTATCATTAATCGTGATGACATAAGCTCTAGAGGATACTTCTCGTTGTATAGGCTTATCATGTGTTCGAAAGAATACTCTTTCATTAAGTTTGCTATATCAACATAATCCTTTTTTTCGTATCGCACAAACTCAGGTGAACACAAAAATGTGTTGAACTTCATGGGGATGATATCCTCTTTTGATGCCATTCTGATTTGCTCATCCATGAATACAGGTCGAATAAATTTGACTTTCCAATCTAAAATATCTGTCTTAACATCATTTAAGTATACAGCAATTCCGTTACTAAACGAGCTGCTTACATCTCTTCCTTTGGCGAATCTATTTCCAAATTTTTCGTAAAGTTCTTCTTGTATATCGTCATAATTATTTTTTTCATCTGAGAATAAATCAATATCCACTGAAGTACGATGACCAATTTGTAGTGCCAGGGCTGTCCCTCCTACTAACCGATGTTTTTTTATGGACTTCATTTCCATAAGAACAGCCAAACTTTCTAATATTGGAGTAGAAACGGTTTCCTTTTTGAGCATTTAAAATCGGTATAATTCAATTTAAAGATTGCTCTAGCCAGAAGAATGGTATGGTTGGGTAAATTGTCGTTCGTGGTCAGCAGTACGTCTTTAACAAAATCAACTCCGTAGTAGCGAATGATGGAAAACACTTCATCAAGAGTTCCCCTGTCAAAAACGCGTGTAATAACCCATTCACTGGAGTGTTTAAAATCATGCTCACCAATATCCACATCCCAAAAGGTTCTTTTAGATATTTGTGGTACTGAAGGCATACTTTAAAATTACAGAAAAATCCCCACAGAAAAATAAAAGTGCCCTATGCATTAAAGTGTATGACCCTTGATTTTATTTTATGATATCCGTTTCAAGTCCTAAAATAGTATGAACGTCATTTCGTAGCGAACCTGACGAAGGAGGGTGAGCAGAGAAATCCCCTTGAGGGTTACGCGAATAAGGGGATTTCTCCGTCCTGCCTGTGGCCGGACTGCGAAATGACGAACAAATATTATTTAGGACTCATTACGGATACTCATATTTTATTTAACACGTTTTGAATAATCCTGATTAACTGCATCAATTTTCATTTTCTGTGCAGGCATGTTCAATACCGTAGTGGTGCCGTGGTTAATACCTGAACTGAATTTTTCATAGTTGATCTCACCGCTTATTGGATCTTTGCCCAGCATACTTGAAAATGTTTTCCTTGTATACAAATTTGTTTTAGCGTCAATGAATAAGGTGAGTTTGTCGCCTTGAACATAGATATTTTCACCCGTTGCTTCAATCAATCCATCTTTTTCAGCAACGGTTGCTTTGGCAAAGAAATCCATCAACTGACCTTTAGTCATGAAGGTGTATGCCATGGAAAGTTCAAGTGCTTTCCCCACGTAATCCATCTTATCTTCCGCAGCACTTTGTTGAGCCTTTCCTCTCAAGCCAGGTTTTTGTTTTACACTGCTTTCCGCATCGACCAGTTTCGCTTGAAGCTTGCCAGTATCGTCAAAACTGAATTCGGTAATCGTAGTAAGTTTCACTTCACCATTGATGGCTACATCCGATTTGCGTTTCCAGATGTATTGCGTCAGTTGTTTTGTATTGGCTTCATCGGCTGCGTTGATGGCCAGTGCCAGTTTATCGATATCTGTTTGAGCCTTACCTGCCATTGACACGAACAGGCAAAGCATGAAGAGTATTTTTTTCATAATTGGTAGGTAGTATATGTTATATAATGAATTGTTCCAGTATGTTTTGAGATTCCTGCCCTATAACGCGGTCAGCGAAGTGTATCAGCCATCATCGCAATTTCTTACGATGAGACTGATGCAACAAACACCCAAAGTTTATTTTTTCTGCTCGATCGTAACTTTATTAATCTTACCATTGAATTTCGAAGAGGTTCCGTAATCCGCAACATGGGTTCCATCATCCACACCTACGTCCGCTAAATCATCTACGCATAGCCTCTTATTAAATGCAATCCCAAACGTCCAGGCATCGTATACCTCCTGCTTGTTTTCGTAGATCAAGTTGAGGGCGATTTCAAAATTCTCAGTGATCTCAAAGCTGTATTCTGTTCCTAACCTAACCAGAAACAAATTTTCGTGGCTTTCAATTTCATACCCTGGGCCTGCATAAAACGACCAATGGCGTAATGCATGATAATGAAGCACACCTGAAATGGCCAATGGATACGATCTCTCCAATTCCACATTATTTTCTTCTACTTCAAAACTCTGAAGTTTAACATCGCTTTGAAAACCTACTGACCAGCGTGAATGAAAGAAATAATCTACATCAATACCCCAAGTTGGCACAACGTGAACCGATTTTCCTCCCTCTGTAGCCTTTGGTATATGTGAATTGGCCATCATTATAGCGCCTCGGATTTTGGGCTTGTGTTCGTTGCTTTCAGTTTCCTGAGCCAAGACAAATCCGGCTGAGAAAGAAATCACAGTCAACAGGAATATTTTTTTCATTGCACTTATTGAATTCAGTAGGTGTGCCTACATCTTGCTACTTCGGAAAAACAAAAGTCACTACAGCTCTAACACCAAAAGCAGATTTACTTCCTTCGGGGGCGGCTACTTGTATGCGAGGGCCAACTACTAACGAAACAATTTGCTTGCCCAGCTTCGTCACACCGGAGATGGTAGGATTAAGATAGGCTGTTGTCGTGCTGCCTTCCCAATTTTGAGTGATTTCTGAATTCACTCCAACACCTGCTCCGCTTTTCCAGTTGTATGCAACGAAGGGTTGTAAAAACATTTGATTGACATCTGATCTTTCTTCATCACCGGCAACAGACCAGATTTGATTGACCAGCGCACCTACCGTCCAGCCGTTTTTTTGTTTTAAGATTAATGCAGTGGGGCCAACACCAAATTTTTTTGTTCCCAGAAAACCATCAGTTGCTGTAGGAACAAGAAGCGCGGGGCCCGCACCCCAGATCAAACCATTCTTTGCTTCAGATGGTGAAAAGAAAGCACTTACTACCGCATCGCTCAGCCCGCTTTGTTGAGTGTCTGCACCGGTGATGTTGTGTTGCGAGACTACAGGAAGCACCACACGCGTAATCAGATTTAGTTTTGCAGAAAGTTTAATAGGAATAACCGGCTGTATGTTCAACGTATTTCGCGATCCGTTAAATTCTCCGATCCCAACATCCGTATTATTTTGAAACGGCACACTGATGAGCGATGCAACAGGGTTGGCTAGTTTTTTAGCGAGTTCTGCAGCATCGGATAATGCAGGTTTTGGTTCCGGTGTATCCTGAGAATGTGCAGTAATAGAAATGGCAAAGAGAATTAATGCTGTAATTTTAGTTTCTATTTTCATTGGTATTTTATAAAATGGTTTTACTTTCCAATTGCGAGGTAATTGTCATTTTTAATCGTTCTTAATGTTTTATTTTTTTATCAGAATCTGTTGCAACTGTTGGCACATAAGGATCAAGTGTGCCGGTCGAAATAATCGGATACTGTTTCAAGCCTTCCATATAATGAGTAATTATTTCGAACATTGGTTCGAGCACCCATGTATTCTGGATACCGCGGTCTGTATATTCTTCTTTCGGATCGGTGATCAGGTTAAACAGTTTGGGTGTACCGAGTTTTTGAGGCACAGAGTACCAGTCACGCTGGTTATCATAAAAAGCAACTTTCCAGTTTTTCCATTTAACAGCCTCAAGCCGGTCTGCAACAAAAACCGGAAATCCTTCACGGGCTGAAGTTTCTTTTTTTTCGAAGAAGAAATCTGTTTGATCAACACCATCCACGATGCGGTCAGTTGGAATTTTTACTCCTGCAATTTTCGCAAATGTGTTGTACGTGTCTACTTCATGAACGATTTCGTTGCTTACACTTCCTGCAGGAATTTTTCCGGGATAACGGATGATAAATGGCGTACGAAGCGAACCCTCCATGTGTGTGAAATAATATCCTGACCATGGGCCGGAAGTTCCGATTGACCCAATATTAGGATCAGGGCCGTTGTCGCTTGTAAAAACAAAGATGGTGTTGTTGGCGATTCCCATTTGGTCAATGGCATCTATAATCTGTCCGACATGAGCATCCATTTCAGCAAGACAATCTGGGAATTCCCCATAGCCGGTTTTGCCTTTGAACTTTGGGTTGGCGAGTGTTGGAACATGAACAAGTGTAAAGGGGATGTAAGCATAAAATGATTTTCCTGCGCTATTACTTCTCTTCATGAATTCAATAGAACGGTTGGTGATTTCTTCATCAATCAATCTCCGTTGTTCCAAATCATATACTTTTATATTCTTGCTTTTCTCTCCTTTTTTTCCTTCCATGATGTATTCCGGCTCAACACCCGATTTGTTGAATCCATCAGCGGAAGGCCAAAACGCTTCATCGGTGGTTCTTGGTATCCCATACCACTCGTCAAAACCCTGGTCGTTTGGCAATCTTCCATCGTGGCTTCCCAAATGCCATTTCCCGAATGCGCCTGTTGCATAACCTTGAGAAGAAAGTAATTCAGCTATTGTTACTTCCCATTGCGTAAGGCCATCGGGTAAACCTCCAAATGGAACAGAATGTGTTCCTGAACGGATTGCAAACCTGCCCGTCATAATTGCTGAACGGCTTGGTGTGCATTGCGCCTCCACATTAAAATTGGTGAGACGCATACCTTGTGCAGCGAGTGCATCAATGCGTGTAGTTGGCGCACCACGGGTAATGCCTCCACCGTAACAACCCACTTCTCCATAACCGAGATTGTCCATCAGAATGAAAACAATATTCGGTTTTTGATTTTGCTGTGCAGTTGCAAAAAAACTGATGCCAACTAAAAACAGCAGTGTTGCTAATTTGATTTTGTGTTTCATTTTTTATAAATTAATTCTCCTTCTTTGATTGTTTCAAGCACTACAATATCTTTTATTTTCATTGGGTCAATCTTTAAAGGATTTTCAGAAAGCACTACCATATCGCCTAATTTACCTACAGCCAAACTGCCTTTATTTTTGTCTTCAAAATGCTGATAGGCTCCCCAAATGGTAATGGATTGCAAGGCTTCGTATGGCGTGAGCCGTTCGTCTGCACCAATTACAGCACCACTTCTGGAAACACGGTTTACAGTTGTCCACATGATCATCATCAGGTTGGGTAGTGCTACCGGTGCATCGGTATGGCTGGTTACATGTAGCCCTTTGTTTAGTGCAGATCTGATGGGGCTGATTTTATTTCCCAATTCGTCTCCAATAATTTTTTTGTGCCAG
>JANNQJ010000289.1:0-5577 GCA_031400675.1 Cyclobacteriaceae bacterium | reverse complement strand
ATAGTATTTTCACCCCCTGCAGATCCTGTTGGATTAGAAAATCATTTACTATGGTGGGCCTATGTTAAAGGAGCCAATTGGAAACATCCCCTTGGGCCATCCAGTAGTATAAAAGAAAAGGAAAATTTACCGGTTGTTCATGTTGCATGGGAAGATGCTGTGGCGTACGCTACTTGGGCAGGGAAACGATTACCTACGGAAGCCGAGTGGGAGTTTGCCGCACGCGGTGGTTTAAGTGGTCAGCTTTATACATGGGGCAATGAGTTTAAATTGAACAATCAATACATGAGCAATACTTTTCAGGGTACGTTCCCAACTTCAAATACAAAAGAAGATGGGTATACTGGCGTAGCACCCGTCAAACAATTTCCTGCGAATGGTTATGGCCTCTACGATATGGCCGGGAATGTGTGGGAGTGGTGTGCGGATTGGTATGATTACAATTATTTCAAAACCTTTTCATCCGATGAAGTAACACGTAATCCAAAAGGCCCTCTTGCCAGTCATGATCCAACCGAACCAGGCGCGCTCAAAAAAATACATCGTGGCGGATCGTACTTATGCACCGATCAGTATTGTTCACGCTACATGAATGGCACACGGGGGAAAGGCGATTGGAGAACCGGTACGAATCACGTAGGGTTTCGGTGTGTGAAAGATATCCGGTAGCAAGGTTGTCAATTCATTACTATGCAAAAATCCTAGCCGTCACTTCGAATGAAGGAAGTGCGAAGGAATGCGCGGAATGAGAAGTCCCCATTCCGAAAGTGATAATCTAGCCCATGGGGGACTTCTCCCTCGTACCTCGGTCGAAGTGACGTTTTGTTTAGATTCATAGAGTTGATTTTTATAAATTAGGTGGATGAAAAATAAGCAACAGGATATACCCCAGGAAAAACGAAAGGTCCCTAATGCAAAGGTGCGCAGCTTATGGATTGCAGGTTGGCTTATTACGGCCACTGTATTGTTGGTATTATTTTGGCCCGATTCAAAAGAAACATTGCCTTCAAACCTCTCTGCATCGCAGCCTAAAATGGAATCAAAGAAAACAGTACCAGCCGGACAAGATCGTTTGCTTGGCCGTTGGGTGCGAAGCGATGGCGGCTATGTGATTGAAATTCGCGAAGCCACTTCAGATGGTAAACTGGATGCTGCCTACTTTAATCCGAATCCAATAAATGTTGGAAAATCGGAGTGGCAACTGAAAGATGAAAAACTGATTGTTGTAGTTGAGTTGCGCGATGTAAATTATCCTGGATCATTGTATACGCTCGAATTTCGCGATGCGGAAAAACGCATGGTGGGAACCTACTATCAGGCAGTGGAAGGAACAACTTTCGATGTTGAGTTTGCCCGCGAGAATTAGTTTCCGCGCCAATTATAAAGGAATTGTTAACAAATCTGTTTCGGATTTGCTGTAAATCCACACCGGCTTCCATTTATCGACTAATTGGGCATTTCTAATAAATGCATCGTTCATATTTTTATAAAAAACTTTTAACTTAAGTTTTTATTCAACTATTCACCGATTTTAATGATAACCCCGCAATGAAATGAAATCAAGACTCCTCTCTATTCTTATGTTGGCAGGTATGTTCTATTCCTGCACACCCAAACAAGAAGATCAAACGCAGTCGGCAAGTGCCCCGGGTACCATAGACCGTACCGTTCTTCCAATAAAAGAACCAACCTACCCGAACGATACTACAATGGATGCACGAAATGCGAAAGCACCTGCACGCTTTGATGTGAAGGCTCCGGAAAAAGCTCCCAATGTTGTGATCGTATTAATTGACGATCAGGGTTTTGGAGTTTCCAGTGCCTTTGGCGGACCGGTGAATGAACCAACGCTGGAAAAACTTGCCACGAATGGATTGAAGTATAATCGCTTTCATACAACTGCGTTGTGTTCTCCTACACGTGTTTCCATTCTCACAGGAAGAAACCATCATTTGAATAATGCGGGTGCCATCATGGAACTTGCAACAGGATTTCCTGGTAACACGGGTGCTCGTCCCAATAGTATTGCACCTCTTGCCGAAATGTTGAGGTTGAATGGATACAGCACGGCTGCTTTTGGGAAATACCATGAGACGGCTCCGTGGGAAGTTTCCGTTTCCGGCCCGTTTGATCGTTGGCCAACGCGTTCAGGTTTCGATAAATTTTATGGATTCATAGGAGGTGAAACCAATCAGTGGGCTCCGGCTGTGTACGATGGAACCGTTCGGGTGGAAACTCCTAACGATCCTAACTATCATTTTACAACCGACATGACCAACCAGGCGATCAATTGGGTGAGTGCACAGCAATCGCTTACGCCCGATAAACCTTTCTACATGTATTTTGCTACGGGCGCTACACACGCTCCACACCATGCACCGAAAGCATACATCGAAAAATACAAAGGTAAGTTCGATCAGGGCTGGGATAAGCTGAGAGAAGAAACGTTTGCCAGACAAAAAGCCTTGGGTGTGATTCCCGAGAATGCGCAACTCACAGCTCGTCCGAAAGAAATTCCCTCCTGGGATGATCAAACTTCCGAACAGAAAAAACTTTTTGCCCGACAAATGGAAACCTTTGCCGGATTTGCCGAACATACCGATGAAGAAGTAGGCAGACTTGTACAGGCTCTCGAAGAAATGGGTGAATTAGACAATACGTTGTTCTTATATATAGTGGGTGATAACGGATCGAGTGCGGAAGGTGGACCAGAGGGTGCCTACAATGAAATGATGGCGTTGAATGGAATTATCGGGAAGGCCGATCAAATGATGGATCACATTGATGATTGGGGCAGCCCGAATACATTTCCGCACTATGCAATTGGCTGGGCCCATGCCGGCAACACTCCCTTCCAATGGACGAAGCAAATTGCTTCTCACTTTGGCGGTACACGCAATGGTGTGGTGGTGCATTGGCCTGAAGGCATCAAGGCAAAAGGTGAAGTCCGTTCACAGTTTACACATGCTACGGATATCGCACCTACAATAATGGAAGCTGCAGGATTGCCTTTCCCGAAATCTGTAAACGGAACAGAACAAACTCCGTTCAGCGGAACTTCTTTTATGTTCTCCTTCGATGACGCCAAAGCAGCTGACAGACATACCACACAATATTTTGAAATGTTTGGCAATAGGGGAATTTACGATAATGGATGGGTAGCGTGTACCCGCCACTCCATCCCGTGGTTAATGGCTGTCAATCCTCCACTGACGGAAGATGTGTGGGAATTGTATAATGTAAATGAAGACTTCTCTCAAGCCAATAATTTAGCGGCATCGAATCCTGAAAAATTAAAAGAGCTTCAGGAAATATTTAATAGGGAAGCCACGAAAAATCACGTGTTCCCTATTGATGATCGCAGGGCTGAACGATTTAATGCAGCCATTGCCGGCAGACCGGATTTGATGGGACCCCGAACCTCACTCACGGTGTATGAAGGCATGACAGGCATTTCTGAAAACGCATTCATCAATGTGAAGGGCAGAAACTATACGATCACATCGGAAGTGGAATTGAAAGATGGAAATACGAATGGTGTGATCATTTCGCAGGCGGGTCGCTTTGGCGGATGGGTTCTGTATATGAAAGGTGGAAAAGTTAAGCATGAGTATAATTTCTTCGGATTGGAGCATACCAACATTGCATCACCGAAAGCGCTTGCTTCGGGTAAACATGAAATCAAGTATGAGTTTGTTGTAGATGATCCCAAACCAGGAGCCGGTGGCAAATGTGTGTTGTATGTGGACGGACAAAAAGTAGCAGAAGGCCAGATTCCAAAAACACAGCCCTTTGCTTTCTCTGCAGATGAAGGTGTAGATGTAGGTGTGGACAACGAGACCAACGTATCGAACGATTACAAAATGCACGAGAATAAGTTTACAGGCAAAATCAAAAAAGTAACAGTCGACATTGGTAAAAAATAACCAAGAAGAAAAATCATTTACAGCAATCTAAATAGTTCATCTATGGAAAAATTAATAATTCTGATCACGATACTACCGATAGTGGTTGTCGCAAGTTTTGCCCAAATTGATAAAGAGCAACTCGCCTTGACCGTCAGCAAAGCTGATGATGCGAATACGGAAAAATTGAAAGCCTACATCTGGAAGCGCAAATCCGATGTATCACTTGATGGCCAGTTGAAACTCACCACCATCACCGAGTTTAGTTTTGATGATCAGGGTAAACTCCAGGCAAAAATTGTAGATGCTGAAAGCACAGTAAAGCAAAAGCCAGGTCTGCGTGGTAAAGTGCAACAAAACGCAGCCGAAGATAAAATGGATTATGTTGGTAAAGCACTTGACTTAGCGTTGAACTATACCTTCATGACAAAAGGTCAACTGCTTGATTTTTTCGGCAAGGCCACCGTAACTGAAAAAGACGGAATCATTGAAGCCATAGGAGAAAATGTATACGTGAAAGGCGACAAGCTGACCATCCACATCGATTCAAAAACAAATCTCTACCTCGATAAAAAATTCTCCAGTCTGTTGGGCAAAGATCCCATCGATGGAGAAATTAAGTATGAGAAGTTTAGTTCCGGTGTCAATCACGGTTCAGAAACCGTACTGAACATGCCTGCACAAAAAATGAAGATTGACGCGAAGAACCAGGATTATTCTCAACGGGTGAAATAAGGATATCAAGCCGTTTCTTCTTAACAGATGAGGAGGAAGTAACAGGATTCTTTTGTTACAAGTTTAAGTGTCCTGCACATTTTGATGTGCAGGACACTTCTTTTTGAAGTCTTCTCAGTATTTTTAGATTCAGGAATAGCGAATGCGAAAATGAATTAACGGCCTTGAGGAGGTATTAGAACAATGAGCTTATGAAAAACAATATCAAGCCAATTGAAGAGTTTTTTCTTGAATCACTTCTCAAAATATGTTTAGTAAGCATTTTACTGGTGATGCTGGTAGATTATTACTTCAACCGGTTTGAGGTTATACGTTCTGTTATAGTCAATAGTTCCATCCTTTTTGCCATCGTCACCACGTTCATATTTTATAAGCGCGGGTACTTTACGATCGCGGTGCTTTGGATTGCCTCCATCATCATGTCGGCTATGTTTTATCAAAGCATTACTTCCGATACCATTACCACTTCCTCCATGGCGGTAGTGATGGTGATTGGGTTTGGATTTTCGGTGTTGCTCAAAGGCAGGATGCCGTTCATCTTGCAAGGCATTTCACTGACAGGTATGGCGATTGTATTTACGTGGTTGGCGTTACATCCGCTTCAATACAATAAACCCGATGCCAGCGATATTATTGTCGCTGGTATTACGTATGGCGTGCTGTACACGGTTATTGCGTACTCCTCCTGGTTATTAAAACAACGTTATGATGAAGCGTTTAAAAGCCTGGCCGGAAAGAATACAGAGTTGATTGAAAAAAGCCACGAAATTGAAACACAAAATGAAGAGCTTTTACAGAGTCAGGAAAATCTTTATCAACTCAACAACCATTTAGAAAGTATGGTGGAGGCACGCACCCAGGAAGTTAAGAATCAGAACGAACGGTTAATCCGTTACGCCTATTCAAATGCCCATCATGTGCGGGGGCCTGTAGCTCG
>JANNQJ010000288.1:0-2620 GCA_031400675.1 Cyclobacteriaceae bacterium | reverse complement strand
ATGGAAAATTGTATATAGTTTCTTTTCTCGCACCCCACAATTCAAGGGTCTTAAATCCTCTTACGCCTGTTACCAGTACAGTTTTGCTCCCAGATAAAATCCATGACAACCACACCTTTCGGAGCCATTGTTTCAAATTTGCTTTGCGGTTCTCGTTAGGTGTATCGGTATATAAGATGTAATGCTTTTTGAAAATTCTAAAGTATGTCAATAATAAGATCATAGTCGGTTCTGACCATCCGGCAATAATTATCGAATCAAATGCCTTTGACTTTAAAAAACTGAATTGAAAGAACACCCTCCAGTCAATTCCAAAAGTCTTATTAAATACGTACGTTGACTGAGTTAAATCCATTTCCTTTTTCCAGGGATAGTTTGCAAGTACCCTATGAAAGAAAAATAAGTGGAGACTGACCGGAAGAGACTTAGCAAGGTGTTCGAATAAATAAATATTGTAGTGGATTGGATGTGGTGAAAACCAAGCCAGTCGCAATGTGCTCATTTGGTAAGTAATAGTTTGTACAAATCATGGTACTGTTGTGCAATACGTTCAGAAGTAAATAATTCAATTTGCTTTAAACCGCGTTGCTGGTACTCGTTGTATAGTCCTTTATTGCTTATCAACAACTGAATGGCATGACTGATTCCTTTCGTATCCTTGGGATCAACCTGCAAAACACTCTCAAGACCTATATCTTTCATTGGACTAATATTAGACGTGATAACGGGTCTCCCGATTGCCATGCCTTCCAAAATCGGTAATCCAAACCCCTCGTATGTGGAGGCAAAATAAACAATATCTGAATCGGCATATGCCTGAATTAATTCATCCTCGGATAAATTGTATCGAAACTCAAATGGAACGTGAGCGGACTTAAGCCGGCCGATTAAAACCGGATCAGGTTGCCGAATCAATAGCAGTTTTACCTTCAGTCCATTTACCGCTTCAATCAATGATTCAATATTCTTGTTGAGTCCTGCACCGATCTGCAAGATCACCGGCACCACATTTATCTTACATGGAATGAATCTAAAGTTTGGGTTAACCGGATTAGCGATTACGGTGATCTTATTTGCAGAAATTCCAAAATGCTTGATCAATTGTTCTTTGGTAAAAGCTGAGATCGTGGTTATTGCTTTTACTTTCCTCAATGGGAATACCCAAAAAAGAAACTTATAAATAAACTTCCTCCACCCCTTCAAGGTTTCTGTATAGTGCCCGATATCGTGTACGGTAATTACAGTTCGTTTAGCAGGCAAACCAAAAGCAAGGTAGTTTACAGCCCCAGTAATGTGGTGAACATCCGCTTTGAGTTTACGAACCCTCAGTACTGCCAGGATATCGATAGGCTTTCGGGTATGGAATGAACTAGTTTGAAGGTTGGAACCCATAGCCTTTATGACAGCATCAAAAACATTTTCTATACTGTAGTTGCCATTCACCGAGTTTCTGAAATAGTAGTTAACGCGCACCTTAATGAATTTCTTTTTGCTTCAAGATTGTTAAAAATTGCTCAGCTCTTACATCCAGGCTATACGATCGTTGTGCGCGTAGATAGCCCGCCTCCTGTATTAGCTTTCGCTCTGCTTCGTGATTCTGGTAGTACTTCACCTTATCTGCCATTTCTTCTGCAGAGGAGAAACAAGCCATTTCTTTACCCTCCTCAAAATACTGCAACACTTCATCCGTTCGTTGATGAAGCATAAATCCACCGGATCCAGGAATATGAAAGGTGCGCGAAGTAATTTTATCACCGCTTGACGCTCCTACCACTTGCTCTGATAAAAGACCAATATTGATACATGAAGCATTCAGTGCAAGAGCGTATAAGTCACCCACAATACCCACATTCTGAATGTATTTCTTGAGTTCACTAGTTGAAGACTTCACCCAGGTACTCCCCCATATTTTCAGATCAATTTGCGGTAATCTTTTTACTAATAATGACAGATAACTCTCTTTATGTCCGGAAAAATTACCAATAAAAGAAGCGTCACAAACGAATGAAGAACCAATGTGGGTCATTCTACGGTGTATCAAGGGATCGAAGCCATGAGGTATAAAGGAGACCTTAGCAGGGTCATACCCGAAATTGACATGTAGGTCGTGGGCCGCAAAAGTCTTGGTTGTAAAAATATGGTCATAAAGCGGAATACATGCGGGTATATTTTTTCCGTGCGCTAGAAAACTAACATCGGGAAAAAAATTTACAACTGGCAATTTAAGGTTTTTCCAGAAGTGAATGGTTTCAGGTAGGATATAGGCGCCTTTGTAAACCAAAATAAGATCTGGTCGGAAAGATCGAGTGATGGACTTCAACTGCTCATTCAAATCCCTTACTTGAAATGACCGGATCACGCGGTTTAAAAATTTCGTCTGAAAAGAAGATGCATATACGCTCACATATTTCAATTCATTAACAATATTCACAACACACCCTACTCTGGACAAGGCAAAGAACAATCCAGAGGCGTTACTTCCTTTCCATTCTTCACCGATGCATAATATTTTCATGGTGTATCAACTGGGTAAGGTTTAGCGGTAGGCGTACTATAGTTTTTAAGTGGGATGAAAAATATAATTACTTTATACACCTGCCAATAAGCAATTAGAGTAGGT
>JANNQJ010000287.1:0-2226 GCA_031400675.1 Cyclobacteriaceae bacterium | reverse complement strand
CTTTATTGATGCTGACCCTAATGGACTTGAGAATTGGTATGCCCAAAGATTGCAATGGATATTTCAGGGACACCGACCGATTATCGCAGGTATTTCATTTGCTGCGTTAGTGGAATTCACGGTTGGTTCGCTAATCAATTCATTAAATCAATCCAGTGAGTTCGTGTTGTATTTCAGGATGACCTACCGGTTACTGGGGTTCTTTTTTCTCGGTCTCAGTCTTTGGTCTCTTGCGAATGTACTGATGTTGCCTTCGCAGCTATTACGTTTTAAGTTTAGGCCACGCCTGAGTAATCTTTCAGGTATCGGGCTTCAGGCTTTGGGAAGCGCTTTTCTAAAAATGTCGTTGATCACCATTGTCTGTTTCATCTTTTTGGTTTTTACTATCTTGGTTTCGCCTCTTACCGGCAATGTCATCATTTTGGTATGGGTAGGATTCGGATCTGTTCTCATCTTCTGTTTTTTCTTGTTGCCTCAACTTGGTATTCACCGGATTATGGCTACAGAGAAGAGGCAGCAATTAATCAACTTCTCACATCATTTAGAAGAAGCTTTAGCCAGATCCATGAAAGACCCTTCTTCCGAGAACATGCAAAAACTTAAAGAACTGTTTGATCTTCAGCAGTACTTGAACAGCATGAATGATTGGCCTTTCGATACGTCAACTTTATGGCAGTTGATTTCGGCATTGCTCATCCCTCTGCTGTTGGTCATTCTTCAAATTTTTTTTAAAGTTTAGCCTTGCTGAGGCGTATGACGACACTATATCTGACAACCCGAATTGATGCAGAAATAAGCAGATGCTTTGACATGGCCAGAGACATTGACGTACATACTCTTTCGGCAGGGAACACGCATGAAAAATCGATAGCTGGAAGGACAAGCGGTTTATGTGAGCTTGGTGATACCATAACTTGGGAGGCAAAACATTTTGCAATCACACAAAGACTTACTGTTGAGATCGTGAAGTTCAAACGTCCTTATTTCTTTGAAGATAAAATGTTAAAAGGAGCATTTAAAAGTATGAGACACGAACACCACTTTGAAGAGAAGGAAGGAATGACGATAATGACTGATAAATTTGAATATGAAGTTCCCTTTGGAATACTGGGCCAATTATTCAATACGATCATTTTAAAGAACTACATGACAAAATTCCTTCTAAATCGAAACCAGATGTTGAAGTTAATTTTGGAGAAAAAGCAATGATTACTGGTGAAAATAGATAGTTTTTGACTATTTGTTTATCAATTTGCTGAGCGCTCCTTCAATGTTTTGGTAATTGAATTTAAAGCCTTCCTTTTGCAATCTCTCCGGCAATACCCAGCGACTTTTCAAGAGCAGTTCCGTTTCCGTTCCAATCACAAATGCCCCAATTTTAAGCAGCCAGGTTGGAGAAGGTATTCCAATTTTAATGTTCATCGCTTTCCGGAAAGTTTTCATCAGGGTTTGGTTATCGACAGGGTTGGGGGATGAACAGTTGATGACTCCCGTTATTTCTGTTTTAGACTGAACAAACAGTACAATGTTGAACAGATCTTCGATGTGTATCCAACTGAATTTTTGTTTGCCGCTCCCTTGCTTGCCACCTAATCCAAGGCGAACCATGTTCATCAACGGTTCAACCACACCTCCATCTTTGCCCATTACAATCGCAATTCGTAAGGCTACTTGCCTGGTATGTGGCAAGCGGAAAGAGAAGAATGATTCTTCCCAGGCTTTAGCAATACTCACTGAAAATCCACCTCCAATTTCCCCCTTACTTTCCGTCATGGGACGATCTTCGGCATGACGATAAATAGTGGCTGTGCTTGAATTGATCCAGAGCGCAGGAGGATTTTTGCATTTCAACATGGCTTCGCCCAGCGCCTTTGTGGTTTCCGTTCGCGAAGAAAGAATTGCTTTTTTGTTTTCTTCGGTATAGCGGCAATTGACAGATTTGCCAGCCAGGTTTATCAGAAGTTCGGAGTCTTCCAGCGCATTCACAATTGCAGGACCATCATTCCATTGAATGTTGTTTGGCTTTCGAGCGATGATGAGAACGGTGTAACCTGCTTTTCGAAAAGCTTCGGTAAAGTAGTGACCGATAAAACCAGTACCGCCTGCAATTATAACTTTTTTTATCATACTTTTTTTTGAGGGTAAATATGCTTAGTTGTTGAGATTGTCGTTTCCTTGTCTTAATTTATTTTGGATTGTCCAAACACCCCACGGATAAAACAGAAG
>JANNQJ010000286.1:0-2953 GCA_031400675.1 Cyclobacteriaceae bacterium | reverse complement strand
GGGAGGTACAAACGTACTTCCCTTTTTTGTTTTTATCTCCAAGATTCCACAATGTAAACCAATCATACCCCACATTGCCAACAGAATGCCGTAAGCAGGTAACAGAAAATATTTTACCTTGCTATTGAAAATATGTCTCTTCAAGCATCTTTTACAAAGAAGGTTTTTCACTTCAACTTCACCGCTCGTACCTCTCGCGGCAGGATGAACGACAGAACTTCCTGGTTTATCAAAATTTGGGATGAAGAACGCCCTGAACTTTTTGGATTAGGCGAGTGCGCACCATTGCCTGGCCTGAGTATAGATGACAGACCTGATTTTGAGCACGTGTTGAAAAGTGTACTTGGAAAGCTTTCTTCTTTGAAACTTACCGCCCAATCATTGTTAAAAGATGCAATAGCATGCGTTCCGTCTGGGTACCCTGCAATTGTTTTTGGATTGGAAACTGCCCTGTTTGATTTAAAGAACGGAGGAAAACGAATAATCTTTCTAAACTCATTCACACAGTCAAAGCCGATTCCAATTAATGGTTTGGTTTGGATGAGTGATTTAGATGTTATGCTGCAACAAGCTTCTATCAAGATTGAAGAGGGATTCCGGTGCATTAAGATAAAAGTGGGAGGATTGAATTTTGAAAAGGAATGCGACATTATTCACTACATCCGAAAAAAATATTTCCGGGAAAATATTGAAATTCGATTAGACGCGAACGGATCATTTAAGCCTGAGGAGGCTCTTGCTAAATTATATGACCTTTCAAAATATAAAATCCACTCTATTGAACAACCCATTAAAGCGGGTCGTTCGGAGATGGAAGAGCTTTGTAAAAAATCTCCCATACCCATCGCACTTGATGAAGAACTGATTGGTGTAGATCAAGCAGCGGATAAACAGAAACTACTTGAAAGAATCAAGCCTCACTTTATCATTATTAAACCATCTTTGATTGGAGGCATTCAGGCTTCAGAAGAGTGGATTTCTGTTGCAGAGTCTTTAGGAATTGGCTGGTGGATGACATCTGCGCTGGAGTCAAACATCGGGCTGAACGCCATTTGTCAGCTAGCGGCAAACCATCCGATTGCTATTCCGCAAGGCCTTGGTACGGGTGCCTTGTACGATAACAATTTTCAATCACCAATGGAAGTTGTGAAAGGAGAGATTTTCTACAACCCTAAACTTACATGGGAACTTGGTGAACTCGCTTAGCAAGTGGCTACGCAAAACAATGGAAAACACGTCATTTCGAAGGAGGTACGACTGAGAAATCCCCTTGTTTGGAGGCCACCTTTGGGTGATTTTTCGCTCCTGCTGGAAATGACGTTCTTGTTCTGCGTAACATCATTTAGTAATTCCAGTTAGTAATTTTCCCGTAACAAAACGTCCAGTAATTCCTTATACAACTTAGCAGCCAGCATGGCGGTAATCCCGGAAGGATCGCGAGTGGGATTAAACTCTACCAAATCTGCTCCCACAACGTTGGCTTTGATGTTTTGTAAAATTGAAATGACTTCTCGCGAGGTAAATCCACCGGGTTCGTAATGTGAAACTCCTGGAGCAAAAGCCGGATCAATGGCATCAATGTCCAATGAAATGTAAACAGGGCCATCCGCGTTGAGCCGGAAACCGGAACTCCAATTTTTCATTTCAATGACCTCAACACCGAATCGGTTCGCTTGCTCACGTTGATGTGCATTCATCGTACGAATGCCAACCTGTACCAGTTTCTTTGCCAATCCATTCTCCATAATTCTTGCAAAAGGACTAGCGTGCGAATGTGGGTTATTTTCGAAATTATCATATAAATCGCTATGTGCATCGATGTGAAGAATGGTGAGGTTCTGATACCGCGTGTGAAATCCCTTGACTATTGGAAAAGTAATTGAATGATCGCCACCCAGTAAGAGTAGTTTATCGGTTTGTTTGAGGAGCTGTGTTACCTCTTGTTCAATGATGATCATCGGATCAATTCCCTCTTCAAAAACAATGTCGCCTTTATTTCTACAATGCGGATGATCTTTTAAGTCCAGACATGATTCAGTAAAATAGTTGGAAGCATCTGAATGAAAAGCTTCCATAATTTTAGTTGGAGCGAGCGTAGCACCTCTCATAAAAGATGAATTTTCATCCAGCGGAATGCCCAATGTAGTTACCATGCTTCAATATAATGGTAAGCATGGATTAATGAACTTGAACGTAAGAAAATATGCTAGCGATTGTACTTTGTTATGTTTCAGAATTTTCTGCCAGGTTGGACCTCATCCCCAACCCCCTTCTCCACAGGAGAAGGGGCTAAAAATCCCTCTCCTCTGGAGAGGGATTTAGGATGAGGTCAAAGGCAGCGAACAAAAAAGCTAACAAACTAGAATTAGGATTTGAGTTGACGTAATCTAAATACTTCGCTTCAGATACGTGCCCGCAAAACTACAACCCGATTCAAGAACCTTGCAGAGACTGACTTCTTTGATATCAACTGTTTTTTCCCTGAGAATAAATGTGAATTGTAACCTGCAGTTTTCAGATTCATAAAACCCTGAATAATAATTTTGATTCTGATCCAGCATCAACACCACGCCTTCTGTTTCTCCTTCACAGCTACCTGCTACAGAAACATGAAAGTAAAGGTCGTTCCCATTTTGTCGCAGCGCCAGCACAGCTGAAAACTCCTTCGTGGTGCCTTCATGATCGTATACACCAAACAGTTCCTTATAATCATAACGTGTTTCAGGGGTTTCGTACGAATCTTGTAGTGCTACAGCAGTTGAAGTAGAATCAACTTCTGCTCTCGATTCTGTCGGTGTTTTTTGCTGACATCCAGAAAGTACCACTAAAAAGAAAAGTAAGAATCTCATTGGCGTTGCGTTCATGAGCAAAATAGTAAATACCGGTCGTTTGTATGACATTTTTATAGCGGTATATGCTGTACATTTGACTATGGAAAAATTAAAACCCTTTT
>JANNQJ010000285.1:0-4793 GCA_031400675.1 Cyclobacteriaceae bacterium | reverse complement strand
TTTTTAACACGAATGCCCTACTTTTGTGCCTCCTAATATCGCGGGGTGGAGCAGTTGGTAGCTCGTTGGGCTCATAACCCAAAGGTCACAGGTTCGAGTCCTGTCCCCGCTACTACAAACCCCCGATTAACTGTCAGGGGTTTTTCTTTTTTCAGAAACTATGTCATCTATGTTTAAAGCCGGTTTTGTAAGTATTGTAGGCAAACCCAATGTGGGGAAGTCTACCCTTATGAACAAACTGGTAGGTGAACAACTTTCCATCGCCACGCCCAAGGCCCAAACTACCCGCCATCGGATTATGGGTATTTTAAACACGGACCAATATCAGATCGTGTATTCTGATACGCCTGGTATTTTAGAGCCTAAGTATGCGCTGCACGATGCTATGATGAGCTACGTGAAGGTTTCATTAGACGATGCGGATCTCATTTTACTCGTGGTTGAGTTAGAGGAGAAATACGATCCAATACTTTTTGAGCGGTTTAAGAGAATCCAAACTCCTATGCTCCTTGTTCTGAATAAAATTGATAAAGCAAAAGGAACACAGGTTCACGATAAAATTCAGCATTGGAAGGAACACCTGCCGAACGTTACCATGACAATGGCGGTTTCGGCAAAGAATGGAGAAAATACCGATGAACTCCTAAAAACGATTATCGGATTGATGCCCGAACACCCAGCATTTTTTCCACAAGATGAGTATACGGATCGTTCGGAACGTTTTTTTGCTTCTGAGATCATTCGTGAAAAGATATTTCTCAATTACGAACAGGAAGTTCCGTATAGCGCCGAAGTGGCTATTAATGAGTTCAAGGAAGAAGAAACCATTATCCGAATACGAGCCGAAATTTACGTGGAACGTGACTCTCAAAAAGGCATCATTATCGGAAAGGCTGGCAGTGCGCTTAAAAAATTAGGGACCGATGCCCGAAAAGATTTAGAAGCATTCTTTCAAAAGAAAGTATTTTTAGAAACACACGTTAAAGTAGCCGACAACTGGCGTAAGCAACAAAATAAATTAAAGCAATTCGGATATTTTGAATAGTAGTCCGACTGTCAATTAACCTTTGACATTAAGAATCATTGGCTAATTGATAATTGTACATTGATAATTGATTTATGGCAAACATTGTAGCAATAGTAGGAAGACCAAACGTAGGGAAGTCGACACTTTTTAATCGGCTGATTGAGCAGCGTCAAGCTATTATGGATGACACTGCGGGCGTGACCCGTGACCGTCACTATGGTTATGGTGAGTGGATTGGAAAATACTTTACGGTAATCGACACCGGTGGATATGTAATTGGATCGGAGGATAAATTCGAAAGTGAAATCCGTAAACAGGTCAAGTTAGCACTCGATGAAGCCTCCGCTATTATTTTCATGGTGGATTGCAGAGACGGCCTAACCGGTTTCGATAAAGAATTTGCCAATGTAATACGTACATCAAAAAAACCTGTATTCCTGGTGGCCAACAAAGCAGATACTCCGGAAAAAGCCTTGCACGCCAACGAGTTTTATGCGCTTGGTTTGGGGGAAGAAATCTATCCTATATCAGCTGAAAACGGTTCAGGAACGGGAGAATTGCTGGACGACTTAGTGAAGGTATTCCCCAGTGAAGGCGTGGAAGACCCTAATGCAGGCATTCCAAAAATTTCGATTTTAGGTCGACCTAATGTGGGTAAGTCATCGCTGTTGAATGCCCTGTTGGGTACCGACCGAAGTATCGTAACAGACGAAGCGGGTACCACGCGTGATGCAATCCATTCGCATTACAAAATGTTTGGAAATGATTTCATTCTGATCGATACAGCAGGTATCCGGAAGAAAAGTAAGGTTCGGGATGATATCGAGTTTTATTCCGTGCTCCGTTCGTTACGGGCATTGGAAGAAAGTGATGTGTGTATTATCGTAATTGATGCCACCCGCAAGCTTGAATCACAGGATGTGAACATTATAAGTCTTGCCCAGCGACAGGGAAAGGGCATGGTAATAATGGTAAATAAGTGGGATTTAGTTGAAAAAGACACCCAAACGGCCGATGCGTTTAAAAAGGAAATTTTTGAAAAAATTGCCCCGATTGACTACATCCCGGTCATTTTTGCCTCCGCTTTAGAAAAACAACGGATTTTTCAGGTAGTTGAAAAGGCTGTTGAAGTGTATGCCAACAAGACCAAAAAAATACAAACCTCCAAGTTAAACGACTTACTTCTGGCCGATATTGAGCGCTACCCTCCCCCTGCCATAAAGGGCAAATTCATTCAAATAAAATACATTACACAGGTTCAGGCGCGATTTCCATCGATTGCATTCTTTTGTAACCTACCTCAATACATCCAGCCTTCGTATGAGCGGTATCTGGAAAACCGCATCCGCGAACACTTTGACTTTCAGGGGGTACCCGTGCGACTTATCTTCCGTAAAAAATAAATTTTTTAGAGGGCTTATGAGGAATGTTCAATTACTGTTATATTTGCGTGATTTTTAAAAACCTGTAAACTATGAAAAAATTGTTCGCGTTAATGATGGTAGCTGGATTCGCTGTTGCCATTGTAGCTTGTGGAGGTAAGAAAGAAGAAACTGCTGCTGCTGCTGTTGACTCAGTTGTTGTTTCGGTTGACTCAACTGCTGTAGTTGATTCTATCGCTACTCCAGTTGATTCTGTAGCTGCTCAGTAGTCAATCTTTTAAAGATTGTTCCCGGGAAGGCTTTAGAGATAAAGCCTTTTTTGTTGCCATTTAGTTTGGAATTAATTCACATATGACTGAAGCAGAGGTTTTAAATACACTTCAAACTCACCTGCCCGAAAAAGCAGTTGATTACGCCTTCGGTCTTTGGAAAAAAAAACCCTTTAAGCTTAAACTCACCAAAAGCCGGCAAACAAAAATTGGTGACTTTACGTGTCGCCATGGTGCCGTACACCCGCGCATTACCCTGAATCACGATCTTAATCCCTTTACCTTTCTCATTACTTATATTCATGAAGTAGCGCACCTCCGTGTATTTCTCGAGTTCGGCCATCGGGTTGAGCCTCATGGTGAACGATGGAAAAGTGCTTTCCAAAAACTTCTTACGCCCGTTCTTACTTCCGAAATATTTCCAGATAAAATCTTAGTACCGCTGACAAAGCATATGAAGAACCCTAAGGCAAGTTCCTTTGCTGATATTGCCTTGACGAAGGTGCTTCGATCTTTTGATGAAACTGCACATGCAGACATTGTGTTGTCGGATTTGGCTGAAGGAAGTACATTTCAATTAAACGGTAGATATTTTAAAAAGGGGAAACTGAGAAGAACCCGAATCCTTTGCAAAGAGGTCAACTCAAAACGCCAGTATCTCGTTCCTGCTGAAGCGCTGGTGAGCAATGTTCAGTTAAGCCTTCTTTGAATCAATCCATTCACTAAATCGAAAAAAACGTCTGGCCGTAGCGTTCGCCATTGACTGATCTGGAGTGTGCCGCCCATGTTCACATACTGATCAATCTGGTATTTTTGAAATTCCGTTTGGATAAAATCCGGAAACGAAACCGCAGCAATCCACCCCTCCTCTATGTCCTCAAACCATTCCTCATAATACGAATCATCCGATCCATGGAAGTTCAATACATTCTCACCAATTAAAATAAACTTATTGATACCTTCTCCCACCATCAGATCAATTACATTTCGCTTCAAATGCATGATGTCATTATTGATCGCATCATTCCACTCGCCTAAAAATTCAATTATGGTAAACCGTTTGTCGTAATCAGTAAAGAGGGTCTTCATGTAGAGTGTTTCTGAACCCATAAAGTCCCAGGCCGGATCGATGTAATACCCATAAATGGTTTCAGTGTACTGATCGAAATTGTACTTCTTCCCGTAAAATGGTGATTGCTTGTCCTTGGCCGGGTTGTAGTACTTTAGCCAATTGTAATAGGGTTCAATGTCATGCATACACGCACATGGACAATTGTTTGATTACTTCTTGTGATGTTCAATTGCTTTTCTAACGGAGCCGAATTCTTTGAGCAAAGCTCCTGCTTTGTCTTTCCCAACAGATAGTTCCTCCATAATCATGCGTATTCCCCGATCGATCAATTTGCTGTTTGTTAGCTGCATGTCTACCATTTTATTCCCCTTCACCCGGCTCAGTTTTATCATGACCGTTGTAGAGATCATATTCAAAGCAAGTTTTTGCGCAGTGCCTGCCTTCATGCGTGTGCTACCGGTAACAAACTCGGGGCCAACCACCACTTCAATAGCAAAATCCGCATGCTTAGCAACTTCGGAATTCGTATTGCATGTGATGCATCCGGTTACAATTCCATTGGCTTGTGCTTCTTTCAGTCCACCAATCACATAGGGTGTCTTACCAGAAGCAGCAATGCCTATTAAAATATCTTGTTTAGTGATATGATGGGTCTGTAAATCCCTCCACGCCTGAAGCGCATTATCCTCCGCATATTCAACTGCCTTCCGGATCGCCTGATCACCTCCTGCGATGAGTCCAATTACTTTGCCCTGTGGCATTCCGAAAGTAGGAGGAATTTCGGAGGCATCCAATATACCCAGTCTGCCACTTGTGCCAGCACCGATATAAAACAGACGACCACCACCTTCCATTTTCTTGACAATCGCCTTCACCAGTTTTTCTATGATAGGAATTACTTTTTCGATGGCCATAGGAACTGTTTTATCCTCCTTGTTGATGTAGGTCAACAATTCCGAGACACTCATTTTTTCTAGGTGTTCGTAGTTCGAAGATGATTCAGTTGTGTTCACTAATTCAATTCATGTTGATGATACAATGTT
>JANNQJ010000284.1:0-4743 GCA_031400675.1 Cyclobacteriaceae bacterium | reverse complement strand
GTTCGCGTCAATCTTATCTTTATCCCCTAGCTCCACAATTAAATTATACACCAGACCAGCCGTAGAAGCGGCACGTGCATCCCATTGAACAAACTCCGCAAAATCCTCTGGCTCCAGGTGATGATCAATCATCGCTTTCTTCGAAGTGGTTTTTCGGACCATTTCGGTTAAATCCTGAATTCTGTTCAATGCTGAAAAATCAAGACAGAAAATTATCTCGGCTTTTGAAACGCTTTCAGAAATCCGGGTCTCCTTACCCTTTTCATATGCCAGCACATCACTATGACCAGGCATCCAATGCAAAAACTCAGGATAATCACTAGGTGTAATAACCTGAACTTGATGACCTTTCTTTTTTAAATATCCAGATAACCCCAATGAGGAGCCCAGCGCATCCGCATCCGGTTTATGGTGCGTGACGATCACCACCTGACGGGGTTGATCCATAAAATCCTTAAAAGCACCAATATTCTGCATGGACAGTTTTCAGAAGGGGCAAAAATAATCAGGATTTTCAGGATTTGAGGATTATTGGATTCAATATCTGATTTTCATGAATTTATGTGGATAAACACTATTTTTGCGCCCGCATGCTGGAGGGCAGTGCGATTCTAACTTCGAAATATTAAATCAAAGCATTAAATGGCTACTAACAGGACTTTTACCATGATCAAACCTGATGCGGTTGACGCAGGCAATGCCGGGGCAATTACCAAAATGATTGAAGAGGCGGGCTTTCGAATCGTGGCGATGAAAAAAACACAGCTTACTAAGGAGCGGGCGGGTCAGTTTTATGCAATTCATAAAGAGCGACCTTTTTATAACGATCTTACGGCTTATATGTCATCTGGTTCTATTGTACCGATTATTCTGGAGAAGGAAAACGCTGTTGAAGATTTTCGTAAACTGATTGGCGCAACTGATCCTTCAAAAGCCGCACCTGGCACGATCAGAAATTTATTTGCTAAATCCATTGATGCGAATGCTATTCACGGATCAGACAGTGATGCGAATGCAGAGATTGAAGGTAATTTCTTTTTTGCGCAGACGGAACAGTTTTAAACCACAAATTTTAAGTTCCAAACCACAAATTCCAGAATTTTGGAATTTGAGATTTGGAATTTTTTTACTGCCACAACTTTTTCGGGTACACACCTTGGTCTACCAGCTGCTTTATTTTACCCGATACCTCATCCTTATCTTCTTTATAGGTTACCCCAAACCAAATATCCCCGCCTCCAATAACTTTAACTTTACCAAGTCCTTCCTTAATCATATGATTGCCAATAAGAGGAATAAAAAACTCAGCCTTTGGGTTTTTACCGTTCTCCTTTAAGAAATTGAAGAAAAACTTTTCAGTTAAGCTAAAGATGGTAGGGTGAAAACCCCAGAAATTCATGGACGTTGGAGTATTCGGACTTAATTCTATATCACCGTCTTTCTCTTTCGAAATTATTTTTCCATTCTCTTTTACAATGGTCACTCGCTCAACAACTGAAGTCAAAAATCCCTTAGCATCTTGATCGCCACAGCCGCGTGAAACACTTCCGTTTTCAGACAACACATTTTTTAACGTATAACCTACCATGGCGTGAGCACCGTTGGTCTCTCCTGAAAAAAAATCTGCAACTGACTGAAATGATGCTCGTCCATAAAAATCGTCAGCATTAATTACCGCAAAGGGTTCGTTGATTACATTTCGGGCACAGAGTACAGCATGCGCTGTTCCCCAAGGCTTGGTGCGCTCAGGGTTTTGATATTCTTTCGGTACCATCGTATCCAACGACTGTACTACAAACTCCACTTCAACCTTACCTTTTAGCCTGGGTAAGAAAATTTCCTTTACGGTTTCTTTTATTTCTTCACGTACAATAAACACAACCTTTGTAAACCCAGCACGGATAGAGTCATAGAGTGAATAATCCATGATGGTTTCACCACTCGGGCCGAAACCATCTATTTGCTTAATACCTCCGTAGCGGCTTCCCATTCCGGCAGCCAGTACAAGTAGGGTTAGATTTTTTTTATTGCTCATTTGTGCTTTGATTTAATATGGAAAGTTAAAAATAGATGCTATGAACCAAAAGACAAATCAATATACTTACTCAATTGTCATCATTGGTGCATTATTCTTCATTTTTGGCTTTGTCACATGGCTTAACGGAACGCTAATACCTTTCTTAAAACTTGCCTGTAATTTAGAGACCGATGCACAGGCCCTGCTTGTAACTTTTGCGTTTTACATGGCTTATTTTTTCCTGGCAATACCCTCTTCCTATATCCTGAACAGAACCGGTTTTAAAAAGGGCATGTCCCTGGGATTGCTAGTCATGGCAGTAGGTGCCATTATTTTTATTCCAGCTGCTCAAAGTCGCAACTTTGGACTATTTCTAACAGGATTATTTGTTCAGGGAATGGGACTTGCGTTACTTCAAACCGCGTCCAATCCCTATATCTCCATCATCGGCCCGATTGAATCGGCTGCCAAGCGGATCAGCATCATGGGCATCTGCAATAAGCTTGCCGGTGCATTAAGTCCAATTATTCTAAGTGCCGTTGTTTTGAGCAAGGCAACCGAAGTGGAGTCTAAAATTATGGCAGCTACTGATCCGACAACCCGAGACGTCCTCTTGCAGGAATTAGCGAGTCGAATTATTTTGCCTTACGAGATTATGGCAGGTGTATTAGTTCTGCTTGCTCTCATGATTTACTATTCTTCACTTCCAGAAATTGACTTGCCTGCTGAGGAGAATACTAACTCCTCTGTCGCGAGAAACAAAACCAGCATCTTACAATTTCCGCATTTGCTACTGGGGGTTCTTTGCATCTTCGTATATGTGGGTGCAGAAGTAATGGCTGGCGATGTGATCGGTCCTTACGGTCGCGCCATTGGTCTCAGCCTTGATGAAACAAAAATTTTTACAACCTACACTCTGTGCTCCATGCTGATTGGATACGTAGTTGGCATCATTGCGATTCCAAAATACATACACCAGGAAAATGCACTGAAGATTTCAGCTATCGTTGGGCTGCTGTTTTCTGTACTGGCATTTGCAACGGGTGGTTATGTCTCCATTGTGTTCATTGCCCTGCTGGGTCTTGCCAATGCGCTAATGTGGCCGGCAATTTTCCCATTGGCTATTGACGGACTTGGCAAATACACTAAAATTGGTTCGGCATTGTTAATCATGGGTATTGCCGGAGGTGCTATCATTCCTCAGATTTACGCAAAGCTTGCATTAACGATGGAACCACAGGCGGCATTTCTGTCCTGCATGCTTCCTTGTTATATGTACATTCTGTATTTCTCCATGAAAGGATTTAAAGCCGGTCGAGTTTAATCACCCGATCGAAGGTATTTTTATAAAATAATTCGACAACTCTGTCCATTTTATTGGAGTTCGTTCGTCATGGAGTAAATTATGTTCAACTTAACTTCTAACGTATGGAAAAGTACATGTTCATTTTTAGTGGGGGCGATCCCAGTCATTTATCTCCAGAAGTACAGCAAGCACATATGGGAAAGTGGTTTGCCTGGGTAGAAAAACTTACAAATGAAAAACGTTATGTTTCGGGAGAGGCCTTACTGCCCGGTGGAAAAACAATAAAAGGCTCGAAGAAAGCTGTTACCGATGGGCCGTTTGCTGAAGGGAAAGAAGTTGTGGGAGGATATTTTGTCGTTCATGCCAAGGATTTAGATGAGGCTACGGAAATGGCGAAGGCTTGTCCCGATTATGAACTTGGTGGAATTGTTGAGGTTCGCGAGGTGATGAAGTTCGACAACATGTAGCATGAAGCAGGCTTTCTCGATTTTCTTTAGTATAGTCTTGCTGACCGCAAGTTGTTCGACACAAGAGGATGCTGATAAAAATGTGGCGCTTACCAACGCGATGTTTGATGCTTTCAACAAGCATGAATGGCAAAAGATGGCTGCATTTTATTCTGAAAATACTTTGTTCCTCGATCCTTCATACGGCACGGAGTATGTTATCAAGACACGGCAAGAAATTTCAGCGAAGTATGCGGAAATGGAAAAACTGTTTCCGGACATCCACGACCATGTTGTAGGGTCTTATCCGTATGGAGATAAAGTCACTGTTGAGTTTGTGTCAACTGGTACCGTATCGGACTCCCTTCAATTCAAGCTACCCATTATGGCAGTATTAACATTTAAAGATGGACTGATCGTTAAAGACGCTACTTATTACGATCAGGAAAATCCATAATTTTATGGATGCATAATCAGGAAGTAAATCAATTACTCGGCCATCTTTTTCGACACGAGTCGGGAAAGATGGCCGCTGTGTTAACGAGGATTGTTGGTTTACAAAATTTAGACCTGGCTCAAGACCTCGTACAGGATACGCTGCTTAAAGCTATCAACACCTGGAAGATCAAAGGCATTCCCGAAAACCCATCGGCCTGGCTGTACACGGTTGCCAAACGAAAAGCGATTGATGCTATTCGCCAGAAAAAAATACATGCTGAGATTGAAAGTGACTTAGCGAAAGCATTTCAATCAGAGTGGACATTGGCTCCAACTGTTAAACATTTATTTTTCGATCATGAAATGGAAGACAGTCAATTGCGTATGATGTTCGCTTGTTGCCACCCAGCCATTCCATATGAATCACAAATTGCCCTTACACTGAAAACCCTTTGCGGTTTAAGCATCTCAGAAATCGCACATGGCTTTCTAACGAATGACGAGACCATCACCAAACGGTTATACCGCGCCAAAGA
>JANNQJ010000283.1:0-21198 GCA_031400675.1 Cyclobacteriaceae bacterium | reverse complement strand
ATATCAAGGAGATGAATAAAGATAATACTGCTATCGCCAGGCGGTCTGCCGAATTTAATCTGGCCGTTATGGATGCCGCTCCTGACCTTGAGTTTAACGAAGTGATCTGGAAAACTGTAAAAGGTTTGAATAGTACCATGCCTTCTCCAGTACGCAGTGCTTTTGTTAAACATTCGGAACTCGATGGAGACGATGATTAATTCAGAGAAAGTTTAACCGAAGACTTTTAGTTGTGAGATTTTTCCTGACTTCGCTTTTTTTTTTGATAAGCAGTTTGCTTTATGCGCAATCCATACAAGGGATAATTACAGACCAACAGTCAAATGAGCCGATTGCGGATGTCCATGTTCAACTCGTAAACTCTCAAGTTGGCAGTATCACCGATAAGGATGGAAAGTTTGTGTTGGATGGATTTGTTATCGATTCTCCTCGCATTAGAATCAGCGCCATTGGCTATACTACAATAGAGCAAATCGTAAGTTCAAACAATAATGAAGTACAAATTCACCTTGCACCTTCTGTTATTTTATTAAACAACGCAGTGACCGTTACGGCACAACGCAGCGAGCGATTGACATTCGATGTTCCTGAATCAATCACTTCAGTTTCCCGTGTTCAGATGGAACAGCAAGCACCGCGTTCTACCCCTGAAGCCTTGATGAATGAAACCGGAATTTGGATACAGAAAACAAATCATGGTGGTGGCTCACCTATTATTCGAGGACTTGTTGGCAATCAGGTTTTGCTATTGATAGATGGCATTCGCCTGAATAATGCTACCTATCGATATGGGCCTAATCAATATTTATCTACAATTGATCCGGGTTTAATTGAGCGCATTGAAGCCACACGCGGAAGTGGTTCGGTTCTCTATGGTAGTGATGCATTGGGTGGAGTGGTACAAATTATTTCGAAGACCCCTTCGTTTAGCAGCAATGGTTTTCATGTGGGCGGCAAGGCCACAGGTAAATGGATGAGTGGAGGTATGGAGCAAAGTGCTCGGGCAGAAGTTGATTTGGCAAGTAAGCAAATTGCTTTTCTTGGAGGTTTTTCCACACGCAATTTTGGTGATATTGTATCCGGTGGCGATTTAGGAACACTTACGCCAACTGGCTACAACGAACGTTCCGGTGATGCAAAGTTATTGGTGCGAACAGGGGGAACCGGAATACTGACAGCTGCATTTCAACAACTTACCCAACACGATGTTCCCCGCTACGATCAGGTAACACAAGGCGGATATAGTTTATATAATTTTGATCCGCAGATAAGACAGTTGAGTTATTTGCGGTGGGAACATTCTTCTGAAAATCCTTGGATACAATCCTTTAAGGTAACGGGTTCGCTCAATCGTTCTATTGAAGGCATCAATTCACAAAAAAATAGTTCATCGGATAGTAAGAAACAAATTGATGAAGTAAATACAATCGGCATGATTGCTGAAGTCATATCAAATCCTAAATCAAACTGGCATGCACAATCAGGTGTTGAGTATTATTTTGATAAAGTAAACAGTGAAGCTTTTCTTTTGAACACCACTACAAATGAAGAAATATCACAGCGTGGATCTTATGCCGATGGCTCTACCTCCTCCAACCTGGCTCTGTTTACCAATCATCAATTTGACTTGCATAAATTTCAGTTCTCAGCAGGCACACGATTTAATAGGGTTACTGTTTCTGTGATTGATAATGTATTTGGCAACCAAAAAATTAATCCGTACGCCCTGGTCGGCAATGTAGGGGTCATGTACAAGCTTCATCGCAAGCTACATGCGATAGCGTCAATCAATACGGGTTTCCGTGCTCCAAATATTGATGACATGAGCAAGTTTGGAACACTTGAAGCAAACGTTTTTGAAATCCCTAGCACGCAGCTTTCACCTGAGCGGTCGTTTAATATTGAAAGTGGGTTTAAGTTCAGTAGCCAAAAATTGTCGTGGACAGCTACAGCGTATCAAACAAAACTCTTTGATTTAATTGATCGGGTTGGCACCATGTATAATGGATCTGATACGTTTGAAGGCAGAAAAGTATATCAAAAGCAAAACGTTGGTGAGGCTGTAGTGCGAGGTGTGGAAGCAGATTTGGAAGCAACCATTTTTCAATCGCTAAGCGTATTTGGAAATATAACGTACACCCATGGCGAAAATATAACCAAGCAAGAGCCCATGAGAAGGATACCACCGCTCTTTGGAAGAACAGGTTTTCGTTATAGCCATCGTTCTGGTATATGGTTTAAAGGCGAGTGGGCGATGGCTGGGGTACAAAACCGACTTGCAGCAGGTGATAAATCGGATGCTCGCATAAAAATACGATTGGTAGACGATGCAATGCCAGCATGGGATATTGTGAATGTTTATGCAGGCTATTCTCACAAATTTTTTAGTGTGCAAGTGTATGGACAAAACTTGTTGAACAAAGCGTACCGAGTTTATGCTTCTGGTGTAGATGCGTTTGGAAGAACCCTTGGAGTCTCTTCAAGCATCAAATTCTAATTTACACTTCACCCTTCAATAGCTCTGCCTGTTTTGTTTTCCAACGCTCATGCATCCATACCCATTGCGTAGGATATTTCCGTATGCGTTCTTCAATGAATCCTGTAAATACCTGTGTATTATATTGGATGTCATCTTCTTCATTACCCGTTATGCGTATGGGTATTTCGGGGAGGATTTCGATGTGCTGCATGCCATCTTCGCCCAGGTGACTAAATGCAGGCATGACGGCCGCACCGGTCTTCATGGCCAGCATGGCAGCACCGATAGGAGTAGAAGCAGGTCTTCCAAAAAAATTCACAAACGTACTCTTGACTTTTGTATCCTGATCAATGAGTAATGCTACCGATCCACCCGCCTTCAACACCTTAAGCATAGCAAAGTTAGCTTTATCACGTTCCACATAGTTGGTGCCGTTTTTATTGCGGTGCTTCCACATCAACTCATTTAAGCGCTTGTCTTTGAGTGGTGTACCGATCACCATAAAATTTAAACCGCGCAACGCCATACTGGTGATTTGAAGTTCAAAGGCGCCTAAGTGACTCGCGATGAATACAACACCTTTGCCTTTGCGATCTGCTGCTGCATAGTTTTCAAATCCCTTCATCACCACTACCTTATTTAATTCAGCAAGGGTGGAGATGGGAGAGGCACGCAATGCATCCCCTGCATTTTTACCCAGCATGGTAAACATATCGAGTGCCATCCTCTTTATTTCACCGGGAGACTTTTCATTTCCAAAGGCGATGGTCAGATGTTGCTCAGATAGTTTTCGATAGCGAGGAAGGAGGTAACCAATTGTTCGTGCCAAGCCGCCACAGAAAAATAGCCATGCTTGTCGTGGTATCAGGTTAGCGATAGCCACCATGAACTTAACCACATAATAAATGCACCTGTATTTTACTTTTCTCTTGAAGTCTTTTACCGCGCCCATGAGTGGAAATCAATGAGTATCACACTTCGCTCAAGGTTATCATTTTGCTTTGTTGCGGATCCCAGAGTTTTAGGCGGAAGCACCGAATGACTTCAAATAGATTCCATGAGGTAGTAGGAACATTTTTCAGCTCGGGCATATTCTCGGCTACCTCCTGCAAGCGATAGAATGGGATTCTTGAATTTAAATGGTGTACATGATGGTATCCTATGTTAGCGGTAAACCATTGCATGACCGGGTTCATCACCATATAACTTGTAGAAGCAATCGCAGCATGATCATATTTCCATTCGTGGTTTTCACGGAATTGTGCACCAGGAAAATTATGCTGGCAATAAAAAAGATAGGAGCCCATAGCAAAAGCAATAAAGAACGGAACGAACCATCCCAGCACAAAAGTAAGGGGGCCAGCAAAATAGAAAACACAGACTGTTGCTATACCATGAAGAACCAACGCCAAAAGCGAATCGAGGTGACGCTTAGGGCTTTGTAGTAATGACTTTACATTTAACCAATAGATGAAGAGCGTGAGATACCCGAAGATGATGGTGAGCGGATGACGATTTACCAGATAAAGGAGTCTTTCTTTTTTGGTAAGGCTCAGAAATCGTTCTTTCGTAATGGTAGGGTAGGAGCCTATTCCTGCGATGGTGAGCTTTGAATTATTATTGTGATGATGCTCGTGAGATCTTTTCCAGATGGCTTCAGGCGCCAGCAGATAAATGCCAATGGACTGCATGACAACAGTAGCCAGCCTGGAATTCTGAAGAATGGCACGATGCTGATAGTCGTGATAGATGACAAATAACCTGACATAAAGCAGACCACATACAACGCTCATCAAAATGCGTAGGCCCAGATGAATCGGGAAGGAAGAGAAAAGAAAGAACAGCAGCACTCCTGTGGGTAACAACGTAATGAGTAGTTCCGCCCAACTTCTTGTCGGAACTTCACGCGTAAATGATTTACTAGCTTCAATCAGCCCTTTACCGGTCCGCATTATGTATTAAAGTTAAAGCTGCAAAGGTAAGGAAAGGAGAGGAGTTGTTCAGCTTAAAATGATCTTAAAATATAGGCTGAGCATACTAGCGTGTGTTCGCTTATGAGGAGTATTCAGATCATTCAGATGAAATCCTGATGAACGTGATGCCTAACAAAAGCAAGCTGGCTATAAGCTATTTTCCGCCAATTACCAATACAGGGATTTTCTCATGATTGACAATGTCTTCAGCTACACTGTGAGGTATAAATCCGGTTCTGTCGTGAGTCGTCAGGGCGACCATATCAGCATCGGTCTGGTCTACAAATTGGTGTATGCCCCATTCTTCATCGTTGGTTTCAATATCATTGACGGTATATTTTAATTCCGGATAGGGAAGTGTCAATTCTTTGGCAATACGATTCATCGTGGTTTGATCTATCACCTTATCTTTAAAATTGACGAAAAGAATATCAAGTGTAGCGTTCCAAAGTTTTGCAAAGCGTGCCACCTGATCAAAATCACTTATGGTATCTGTGGCAAAAGTGGAGGCAAAGATAATACGATCAATATTGAATGGTTCTTTGATTTTATTCTTGACGACAAGGACAGGCACAGTAGCGTGACGAACAACTCTTTGGGTATTTGACCCGATCACCAACTCCCGGATGCCGCTGGCACCATGTGAACCCATGACGACCAAATCAATATCCAACGGCCTAATGTAGTTTTCTATGCGCTCGTTCCCTTTATCAAAGACTAACAGCGGAGTGGCGTTCAACCTAGCCGTCCTGCTTTGGCAACCCATTTATTGAGTATGTCCTGTGCATGGCCTCTCTCCGCACTATGTACCGGAGTGACTTTGGGTAATGATTTATGAGGACGTTCATCATCTGCAGGAAGAATGTGCAGGAAATGAAGTCTGGCACTCGCCCGGTGAGCAATCTTAAGTGCCATTTCAAAAGCATTTTCTGCGCATGTCGAAAAATCAGTGGGAACTAAAATATTTTTCATCACTAGTCGCGTTTGAAAATCAGTCTACTTTTTTATACGGTACGTCCAGATAGGAAGCTGCGCATGGTTGACGACATCTTCTGTGATACTTCCTCTGATAAAGTGTGATAAGCCTTTTCTCCCATGGGTGGCCATGGCTAACATATCTGCCTTGATCTCATCGGCAAAGGATAGTATTCCATCGGGCTCATTACGGTTGTGACGAATCGCCAACGCATAATTTTCAAATTGATAGTGATCGGCATACTTCTTGAGTTCATGATCGCTGATAAAACTTGACGGGGTATTTAAGTAAAGGATGTGCAATTTGGCGCCCAGGAATTTTTGAAGTGCTTTTAGTTCTTTGACAAAATCATCCTGATCATATTGGAGGTAAGTAGCAAATACGATATTCTTTATTGAAGAAATTGAAATGGCGTTGCGTATAGCGATCACAGGTACCTTAGAAAACCGTACAACTTTTTCTGTATTGGAACCAACAAAGAATTCGGCCAGGCCGGTTGCTCCATGAGTACCCATCACCACCAAATCAAATTTTCCTTCGGTGAGAAAATCCTGAATCATGGGGAAGGTGGGACCTGAAATGGCCGAAAACTTAATGTTATTGGATGACTTACCCCATTTCTTATTCATTTTCTCAAAGCTGGTTTTTGCATCTTCTGCCAGCTCTTTTATTAAAGTAGGGCTAAACGTATAGATGGGCATATCTATCGAAGCTCCATACGCCAAAATGGGTATGTCTATTACCTTTAGGACAGTGACTGAGCTATCATTTTGCTTGGCTAAATCAACAGCAAACTTAAAGGCTTCTTGTGAAGGTTCAGAAAAATCGCAGGGCACCAGTATCTTTTTCATAACATTCGTTTTATAACTCAATAAACTATCCCTAATTCATTCATCACTTCTTGCCTTGTCGTGCTTCTATTTGGCACCGTCACTCACAAAGCTCAATACAGGTACGTTAGAGTGCAGAAGAACTGTTTCTGCTGTGCTGATTAGATAACTTGGCTTATGAGTTCTTAAATGCGTTACCAAGGCAATCATATCCGCTTTGCGCTTGGAGGCACACTCCAATATACCTTCCTCGCGGGAATTGCTGTTTTGAACTACGGTATGAAATTTTACCTGGCTTGGTTTTACAATGAACTTCTGCATTCTGGCTTCCATTGTATTATCATCCTGGAAGTGGCTTGGTGTATTGATATAGGCCAGGTCAATATTGGCGCCAAGCGTTGAAGCTAAATTCCTAACCGAATTCATTGCTGACTTGACTTCCGGATTGAAATCTGAGGCAAACATTATTTTTTTGAATGAGCCAGAATTATAGTTCTTCTTTACACTTAATACAGGACATGATGCTGCGCGAATAACGCGTTGTGCAGTAGATCCAATAAATTTAAGCTCTGACTCCCCGTCACCATGAGCGCCCATCACAATAAGATCGATCTTATTTTTCTTCGCGAAGAGATTAATCTGCTCAAAAGCAACTCCACCCTGGACATGAAAAATCACGTCACAGTTTTTAAAAAAGGGTTGTCGTGAAAACCGCTCCAACTTTATCTTAGCCTCCACCAATTTACCTTCAAGGATTGGATAATCTTGCTGCTTTGCTACTGGAAGATTATCCCAGTTTACTGGAACATCAGACAATAAGTGTAATAAATGAATTCGCCCCCCTGACTTGGTAGCCAACGAAGCGGCAGTTTTGGAGGCACTGACCGAGTAAGAGGAAAAATCGATAGGCACAAGGATATTTTTCATAGAAACGAACTTTTAGTGTTTAGTTTAATACTATTAAATACAATTTGATTAACAGTTCAAAGCAAGCCCACAACGCCCAATAATTGTATTACTTCTGTCATGACTGTTTATGATTTATGTCATGGATTTGCATGAGACAAAGTGTCAATTTTAGTATTGGATCAAAGACTTCGCAGGGGTAGTTGAATTAACAAACCATAAAAAAGTGAACTCTATCAAGAAGTATGTGAACAAGAGATTTAAGAAGTTGACCGATCATCTGAAAGGATACCGCCCTCTTCATGATCAAGAGGCACTGCATCAAATCCGGGTCGAAATCAAGAAACTTAAGTCCATCATCAGCTTAATACATTTCAGTTTCCCAAAGTTTAGGGGCCATGCGAATTTTGTACCCCTACGAAGGATCTTCCGGAGGGCAGGCGAAATTAGGGAGTCGGAAGTACTGTATAAGTTACAGTTAGCCTACGAAATTGATGGCGTAGTGGACGAATCTATTCCCAAGTCAGCAGAAGCAGATCAGTTGATTATTGCTTTTCAAAAGGATGTTCCCCGGTTTTTAAAGATTGTGAAGAATCAGAAGAAAAACTTGGCTAATAGTTGTAAAAAAGTATCCAAAGATTCCCACAGGGCATACCTAAAAAGATTAAAAGCTGAATTGAAGCCAATACTTTTTCCCCGTCTACGCAGGAAAATGCTTCACAAAGCAAGGAAGCTGGTAAAAGAGATTCTTCACCTGGAAGAGTTTGGAGGCAAAAGTAATAAGCATCTATTCTTCAGCCAGGCGGAGAAGGTCATTGGCCAATGGCATGATAAGCAAGTTCTTTTACTTCTTCTTAAAAAGATAAAAAGCCCGGAGAAGATTGACCTGCTAAAGGCAAAAAGCAGTGCGGATGAACTTGAATTAAAAAAGATGATTACTCAATACTATGGAGATCATAAAAAGTAAAGGGGACTTATCATGAAAAGAAATCTTAAACCTTTTTTCATTGCCATAGCTTTCCTGCTGTTGGGCTGGCTAATCATGACACTCTGGGTGGAGCAGGAGGGGAGCATTCGTAGTATGGAACTAGGTTCATTAGAAAATGGAAAAGTTGCTTGTGTTATTTATGATCCCGACCCGATTTACAATTTTGACCAGCAACTGTGTGAGGCATTTGCTCAAGCACTAGCCGATCGGGGTTGGAAAGTGAATGTCTCTACCGTGGCTGCTGCACAACAATGGCAAAGCACCTCCTTTGATCTTTACGTGCTGTGTGCTAATACGTACAACTGGTCTCCGGACTGGGCCATCTGCAATTTCATAGAAACAAAAGCATCCCTCAAGGATAAGAAAGTTGCTGCCATTACATTGGGGGCCGGCTCTACGGGCAGATCACAACGAGAATTTGAAACCCTCATTCGTTCGAAAAAAGCAATTCTTGTTGACTCGCGATCGTTCTGGCTTTGGCGCCCCAATGATGAAGGACTGCTACAGGAATCAAATGTTATTCTCGCGTTGAACCTTGCGCGGGATTGGGCCGATGAAATTGCACTTAAATTAAATGCAGAAGATAAGCGTTAAACTAATAGGATTATGAAAAAAATACTTTGTCCGGTTGACTTCTCAGAACCCTCCATGAATGGAATGGAGTATGCATCTCATCTCGCTAAAGATATGGGCGCGAGCCTTACCCTGCTGAATGTTCGTACCTCCATATGGCCGGAAGCCGTGCAATTGGAACAAGAAGTAAACGAAAGTAATGAAGCACTTCTATCAAAACTGGCTGCCGCAGCCACCGAAATTACGAACGAGTTCGGAATTTCGTGCCACTACCATATCGAACAGACTACAGAAACACCGGAAGGAGCCATCGCTATCCTGGCCCGTGAATATGACCTGGTGGTGATGGGCACTAATGGTGCCGACAGCTTTTATCAATATGCCTTTGGCAGCAACTCCTATCATGTGATCGAAAAATCAAAATGCCCTATCATCGTTGTACCGATCACGTATACCTATCGTCCCCTTCACGAGATTGTCTATGCCTATGACCCTGACACAAACCCTATCCTCCTGGTGGAGCAACTCAAGCGGTTTACCTCTCCCTTAAAGGTCTCGGTAAAAGTGTTGCACATCACGGAAGAAAAACTTTCTGCGGAGGTAAAGCGAAAAATGGAAATACTGGAGGGTGCTGTGAAAGCAAGAGAATCAGAAGCACGACCATGGACGTTTGATTTTACCCACTCCGATGAAGTGGGATGGGCCTTGAATCATTATATGAAAACCCATGATGGGGATATGCTTGCCCTTTCCTTCCACCATCGCTCATTGATGGAAAGGCTTTTTACTGAAAATGTAGTGCAGCAGATTAGTATGGTGGCACATTATCCTATGTTTGTCTTCTGGCATTAATTGCTGCCCGACCCGTGGATACCATTACACATGTTGCTTTAGGGGCTTGCCTCGGTGAGCTTTTGGCTACAAAGCAGATTGGAAAAAAAGCACTGCTATTTGGCGCTTTGGCTCAATCGGTTCCCGACATTGATTTTATTTTGTCTTTTTGGTTGGAGCCTACGGCCAATGTATTGGCGCACCGAGGTTTCACACACTCTTTTCTATTTGCGTTTCTTATTACACCCATCCTTGCCTGGGCTGCACAACGCGGATGGGGGAGTACACAGACCACATTTAAATTCTGGCTTACTTTTTTTGGCCTGCAAGTTTTGCTGCATTCGGTGCTGGATGCCTTCAATGCCTACGGCACCGGTTGGTTTGAACCCTTTAGCCATGCACGTGTGTCCTTTCATACCCTCTTTGTGGCAGACCCGTTTTTCTCGATCTCGCTAGGAGTGGCAACTTTCGTTTTGATGATCACTTCCCTTGAATACAAGAAACGGAAGCAGTGGGCGGTAGGTGGCATCATCGTAAGTGCCCTTTACTTAGGATATGCTGTAATGAATAAATTCCACATCGATAGAGATGCAAGAGAATCACTCGTAAAACAGCAGCTAAATCCTGGCCGCTATTTCACCACACCAACACCCTTTAACAATTGGCTTTGGTATGTAGTCGTCAATAGCGATTCCGGAAGTTATGTTGGATACCGCTCAGTCTTTGATAAAAAATCAAACATCGACTTTCAATTCTTCCCTCGTCAGGATTCGTTGCTGCATCATAATACTCATGTAAAGGAAGTTCATCGGCTCAAACGGTTTTCACAGGGCTATTATACCGTTGAGGTAAAAGGTGATACACTGATCTTTAATGACCTGCGATTTGGCCAGATGATTGGCTGGCAGGAGCGAAGAGCCGGATTTGTATTCCATTATTATTTACAACCTGAGCTTGACAATCACCTGGTGTTACAACGCGGCCGTTTTGCTAACTGGGATGGTGCAGCCACCCACACCTTACTTGAGCGCATACGCGGAATCCAATGACGTGTCAGGACTTCTCGCGCTCAGAAAAGGTTCTATTTCTATTTAACATAATATAAATTATATAACTCTTGCCTCGCTAAGTTCCTGACGCACAGTTCTATAATTATATTATTTTAACCATCCCAGCGTGCCATTGCGCACATGCCTTTGCTACGCTGGTCTGGGGGTTTTAGGCTCCGTATTGAAGTTCGGGATTTGCGCACATGCCATCGCACAGTTATATAATTTGACGTTATGCTAAATAGCCGCTCAAGGCCGCGCTCATCCGGGCCGTGCACACCTCGTCCTTGAATGTCTATTTAAACGATAAAGATTGAGCAAGAAAGTTTTTTGCCCACGCGCATTCAATCCACCAACCAACCCGCCAAGCATAAGTAATGCCGGCCGCGCATGCCAGGCGCAAACCAAAGCCAGCATTACACATGCTTGATCCAGCGCTAAGATCAATTCAATTGAGTTACGATAAAGCTCACTAGATTAGTTCATTAGGTTCGCCATAGCCTGCCAGTCCGTAGCTCTGCGAAGGCTGGCTCACCAGAACTTCAAAGGTGTTCGCACCTTATTTTTCTTTTGTTCTTTTTGCCTTGATGCAAAAAGAACGAAAAAAATCAAGGCCCAAAAATGCTTCCACACACATACCATCGCGCCACCCCGCATTTGGCTCAGGCCACCGCGCATAGTTACTTAACATAATACAGACAATGATTAAGACTCAGATAGTTGAGTGTTGCTAATACTTAAACATAACACAAAGTTACGGGCATGCGGAATAGAAAGCCGCAAGGGTTCGCTACGCCTGCTCATAAAAAAATCTCCACCCTCCCACTGCCAGCCGCGCATCCACCGGGTAGTATTTTTTTATGGCAGCCCTTGCAGCTTTCTATCCGATCCCGTGTGATCGCGTTATGTTTAAATATATCATTCGTGTCCGCATCGGTGGCTGGTGGCTGTCGTTCGGTTTTCGGTTTGGCGTTCGGCCATTCCTGTTTGCTTTCTTTCCCTCTGGTATCAAAGAGGTATTCCTCAGGTTCTTGTGGCTTGAGTGTTCAATTTCACAGCTCCCTTTTTAGGGGGCTTTTTTTTAAAGTGGAGACCCTTGGCAAGGGGGGTTAGAAAACACGACAAAAATGGATATCTTTGGTAATCCTAAAATGAGTATAAGTGACGAAAATAGATATTGACTTCCGAAAGTTCCCAATTACACGATATCAGGGTAGTAAACGGAAGATTGTCTCATGGATTTACGAGAATGTTAAAGACCTAAAATTCAAAACAGCGTTGGACGGATTCGGGGGTAGCTCCACAGTAAGTTATTTGTTCAAGAAAATGGGCAAGCAAGTGACTTACAATGATAAGTTGCGTTTCAACCATCTTATTGGGAAGGCCTTAATTGAAAATCAGTCAGTCAAGTTTTTAGACGAGGACCTTATCACATTAAAGGAAAAGCATTCAAGAAGTGAGTACCCTGGGGTTGTACAGCGAAACTTCAAAAGCATTTACTACTTAAAAAAAGAAAATGAATGGCTTGATTTGATTGCGTCCAACATTCTTCAAATGAATCACTACACTCCCCCTGTGTTAGATTACAAAAAGGCCATTGCTTCCTACGCTTTATTTCAGGCATGTTTAATCAAGCGGCCGTTTAATTTATTTCATCGCAAAAATCTAAATTTACGGACAGCCTCAGTTGAGAGGAATTTTGGTAACAAGACTACTTGGGACAAATCGTTTGACAACTATTTAACTAAGTTTGTTGAGGAAGCAAATTCCTTGGTATTTGATTCAGGAACTCATTGCGTTTCCTTGAACAAATCAATTTTCGACTTAGACGAAAATGGTTACGATTTAGTCTATTTGGATCCCCCCTACATTCGACACGAAGCAAGTCCAGAGTCTTCAAATTATTTGGCATATTATCATTTCTTAGAAGGTCTCTCCAACTACAATACGTGGGAAGAAATGATTGACTATTCAAAGGGGCATTTGCCGTTAAAACAGATTTCGACCCAGAATGATTTTAGTCCGGCTAACGCTAAGGAGAAATTTGAAGAAATGCTCTATAAGTTTAAGAGGAGTAAAATAATATTATCTTACAAGAAGGGCGGTGAGCCTTCTATTGAGTATTTGGTAAAGTTGATGAAAAAAATTAAGAAAAATGTATCAACAAGGAGTACTCAATACTCCTATGCACTTAACCGACAAAACGGTGATGCTAAATTTAATCGCGAAGTTTTAATTATTGGTTTATAATGGTTGATCGGAAAGATATTTGGCCTAAAAAGATTACGGTTGACAAGAGAATTGTTAGCGTTCTTAGCCAGTCAACTTATGATAACTTTCCTCGTGCATTGAAAGAGTTAATAACAAATAGTTATGACGCTGATGCAAAAACAGTTCATATTACAATAAATCTCGAAAAGGAAACTGTTATCATTCTTGACACCGGACGAGGAATGAATGACGAAGATTTTGAATTCTACCTTAGAATAGCTGGAAAAACAAGGAAGAAGGAAGATAATACTACTCCGTCAGGTCGTCAAATTATTGGGCAATTTGGTGTTGGCTTTTTATCTATTTTTCCTTTTTTCAAAAACTATAAGATTGAATCAAAAAAAACGAGTAGCTCGTCTGTTTTGTTCGCTAACATTCCACTATTCAAATACTTTTCTAACGACAATAGACTAATCGATATCAGTAGTATATTAATTGATGGAGGAATGAAAGCAGAGTCTTCAGAAAAAGGGTATCAAAGTTATACTAAAATTACCTTGACTGGATTTAATGATCTTACAAAGTCTTTTTTCTTTCCAAAGATTAAGGAAGAATTTGATAAAAGTCGAGTAGAGACCTATCAAGGAATTGATAAATTAAAATGGGTTCTCTCTGATGACCTTCCTATTGAATTTAGAGACGAAAAATTTACTTCACTGTTCGATGGGACGTCTCCCCTTCCGTTTGATGTCTTTGTTAATAAAGATAAACTCTACAGAGAAATTTATGGCACTGAGTTATTAGAGACTCACAAAGGTGAATACAAGCAGATAGGCAAGATCAAATTTCAGTATTGCATTGTTACTCCAAGGAAGAGTGTAAAGCCATATAAGGCAAGATTCTTAAAAATCAGGAATTTAAACGTTGGTGTTGGCGAAGAAAGAGAACATTTCGGTTCTGCAGTAGGAGCCACAAGGTCTCGTATACATTGGCTATCAGGTGAGGTTCATATCATTGAAGGCATGAATGAACTAATCAAGGTTGCGCGTGACGGATTTAACTACAATACTGACTATGAAGAACTCAAGAGTTTTTTCAATGCTCGATTGAACTATTTTTCTAACAGGTTGGAAAAAGGTAGCGAACTTGTAAAAGAGATTAAGCAAACTGGAAGGGAATTTAGAGTAAGTAATGTAAAACTTTTGACGCCCGAGGTTCTTAAACAGAAAATAAGAAAGTTTGAGGAAGAGGGTTTTAAAATCAAATCATCTCAACCTGATTCAAGAAAGAAGGTTCAGATAAGTGAAGAGCAACGTGAGATCAATATCCCCGCCAATATATCCTCATTCGAGAAGCACATACTTATCAATAGAAAGAGATACAACATAACTGCAGATATTTGGGATTACGAGGATGAGGGGGAGATTTTTCCCGCGTGCAGAATCGAGGAAAAGCGCATTACTATTAACTCGTCTTATCCATTGTTTTCTGGAAAAAAATATACTGATATGTTCGTAAAGCTACACCTAATGTTACTAATAGATTTCCAGGAAGGGATTATTACCAAGAAAATATACTCTCACTTCATGAATGAAATATTGGATTATTATTCAGACTATTTAAAAAAATAACTTATGCGGATAACTGAATTTGAATTAAGGAATTTTAAAAGCTTTGGTGATTACAATAACCCTTCCACTGGTGTGCTGCCGAGCTTGCGTAAGATGAATATGGTTTATGGAGAAAATAATAGTGGCAAGTCTAATCTACTAAAATTCATTGACCTTATCTTCTCTGGTAAATCCGATACAGAATCTGGTCTGAATGTCGAAGGAGAGTCCAGTCCATTAGTACGAGCAGTTTCAACGCCTTTTTGGAAAGGAAAAATTCATAATTCTCCATTCATATTTCATAAGAATGAAAGGTCACGAGAAATTAAATTCTATTTTATCATTGAATTTAGTAATCAAGAACTCTTTAGCCCTTCATTTGCTCAATCAGCTTCTGTCCAAGCTGAATATCCTTCAGTTACAGCAGGAGTTTCAATCCTTAGATTTGATGGTGTTATAAAGAGCTATTCAGACCCATATCTTTCTGAATTAGTGCTAAAGAAAGTTGAGCTTAACGGAAGAGAATTGTATTTGGATGATGGTACTGCTAAATACTATTTTCGAAGTGGCGTGCCAGTACAAGCACTTCTTGGTGATTCTTTGTTATTCGAAAGTTTCATGAGTATTCTAAATAGCGTTGTTTCCTTTATTGATACGGATCGATTCTTATCAGAGGAGAAAGAAAACAGAAAATCGATAAGGCTTACAGCAAAGAATTATAAGAACTGGTTACATAACCTCTCTTTAGATGTAATTCATCACGACTTATATTTGAAGTATATCGATTTTGTTAAAAGACATCACTCAATTTTCGGCTTATTTAGGAATTTTGCCCCTTCATTTGCGACAAACGACCATGGTCAAGTTGAATTGATTGTATACAATGGAAATCAACGTTTGCCAATTGATAGTTATGGGACCGGCATTCAACAATTGCTTTATTTATTAGCGTTACTGTTCAGTACCAAGGCGAGGATAGTATTAATTGAGGAACTTGAACTGAACCTATCACCTAAGAGTCAAAAGAAACTTTTCCAGTTAGTGCGAAACTTAATAAATGAGGGCGTAATTGATCAGGTTATATTTACTACTCACAGCCCTTATTTTAAGTTTACAACCGATTTTAGTTTTTATGAAGTTAATATGAATGTCGATAAGATATCAACAGTTGAAAATGTTGCCGCAGTTCGCCCGAGTTTTTTCAACAATGGCCGCTTAACATAGACCATAAACGCATTGTATCTATGAAACCTAACTTAACAAAGAAGATATAAATCTAATATTAGATTCTTTGGAGTATACTCGGGGTACATTTGAGGATTATCAAAAGTATCCTTCCTATGATTTCAAATTGAAAAGCATTGCGCAAGTAAATGAGGCTATTAAGAAAATCAAAATGCTTTTTTTCAGGAAAGCCAATCTTGAAACATAAGATTTACTAAAAACCTGGAATAGAAAATGCGCCTTTGATCTCAATCAATGTTTCTCTTAACCGTTCTCTAACGATGAGAGCAGAATTCTCTAACACCTCAGCAATTTGGTCGTTACTTACAGTGCTTTCTCGAAATTTCCTTAGGTCTTCTAATAACATTTCCTTAAACAGCCCAATACTTTTTTCTGTCAAGGATTCTTCTTTGACCAAAGAAGATAAAGACTTCTCCATTTTCAATGAAGTACTTAATCTAAGAAGTGTTTCCTTAGATTTAATTGTAGATAGAGCCTTTGAAATTTCTTTTTCGCTGTCCGATAGATAAATTGCGTTTTCCGATGCCATATGATTACCATCTGTCCCCACTAGAAAAGTAGTACTTCCTTCCAAAAATGCAGGCGCTTTTAACTTCACAAATTTTCCAAGTCCAGCGGAAATTGCCTCCATAATATCTAAATACCCACGCATCTCTTCTCCGCCTTGGAAAAAATTCGCACGGAGGGCCAACGTTAGAGTTGCCAAATGAATTTGAGGATAAACATGTTCTGCAATTGAAGCTTCTCTCGGAAGACCCAACTGTTTCCTTTCATACGAACTTAATATACCTGCAAAGGATTCAGAATATAGAAAATCGCACCAATTTTTGTTTACAACTAAGGAAGTAAAAAAGCAAAGCTCATGCGCTTCTGGAATCATTGATGTCAAAACGATCTGGTTTTCTTTCAAATCGATTCCAGTGGCAATAAACTCTTTAACGGTCTGAAGGGACCTTTTTTGTATCTCCTTTCGTGCATTTGGGTATAGCAGCGTAGCAATAAGGTCGTCAACAATAATCACCAAATGGTGTTCCTTTTGTAGATTTGGCCAGTCAATCATAGTACTGACATAGTGGCCAAGATGCCTTGGGCCTGTCATTGGGTTGTGAGCGCTTACAACGAGTGATTTCATGTGTTTATTTCTTTTTTATATCACCATAGACAACAATTGTTTCATCGACCATCCGCAGACCTCGAAGCATTTTAACAGTGATCTCTATAGGCGGATCAAATAGAAGTTCCGGTTTAATAAACTTTTGGTGCTCAGTCGTAAATTTCCAAACTTGTCCCTGATTACTTAAGGAAGCAAGTCGCTCCGTTTTTTTAGGGTCTGATTTAGCCATATTTTAGGATTTAAGTTGTAAGTTTCTAATGTCAAGCACATCACCATAATAAGTGCTTTTGAAATGATTGGATCGAAGATCATTTAATAAAGGGGCGGAATTCCATATATCAATTATTTCGTGGTCAGTAACGTTTCCAAGATATACCTCCTCACCTAATACTTCTTTTAAATGAATTGATGTATAGCATTTTCCTTTAGGATTAATTCTTAATAGACGATCTGGACTTCTTATAAGCCAAGGTTGACTACTCCATAACGTTTTCCTAATTTCTGATTCGACAGATCCTGCCAATTTGTTCCAAGCTGGGTCAGCTGGAGTAACTAATCCATCATCAACCGCTTTTGCAAATTGCTCATATGCCTCTGCAATTTCCTCATCCGAAGGGATTAATGAATCAATTTCTCTTCCACGACCTGCACTATATAGTGGTGAAACACAATACTGCACCTTCCATTTAGAAAGAAATTGAGCCGTCTTATAAATGAACCTGCTATTTAATTTTGTTAGAACTGTTCCAACTATTATCGGTATCTGATTTTTATAGAGAAGGTCCAAACCACGCACGACATGATTAAAATTCCCATGGCCTCTTAACTTGTCAGCTACGTCAGGGGTTGGCCCATCTAGTGTTGTTTGAATAGCAACCAGGTTTTTGAATGTTGAAAGTCTATCACATTTTTGTTCGTTAAACGCTGTTAAATCGGAGGCGATTGTAAACCCAAAATTTAAGGCATCAGCATCTTCAGCGATATCTAATGCATCATCGCGTGTTAACGGATCGCCACCTGTGAATCTTATATAAAAAACACCTATCTTCTCCAGGCTATTAAAAAGGACTTGATAATCATTCCTTGTCAAGTATCCCGTTGTATCAATTTTTGGAGTTGATTCATAGGCACAATAATTACAATGTCTTAAGCATTTAAGAGTCAATTCCAATTCAACACCTATTGGAGCATGTAAACGATCTTTATCGAATTCTGTAACATTTGTAAAATATCCTCTCCCGGCACTTTCATTTTTATCACCATCAATACATTGAAAAATAATATGACTATTTAATAAATCGTGACAAAAATTAAGTACATCATCGCTGTTTTCAAAAAAAGGTTGAACGGTCGAAACTGCGTTTTGAAGAGAGTTTGGACTTAAGAATTGTTCAATGATATAAGCCGCAGAATAGTTATAAAATCTACTTGTTTTATTAGTAACGTTATAAACGATCCCACCGAAACTTTCTCTTCGATATTTGATTGAAGGGGATACCAAGTAATTTACTTCCATGTCGCTGTTATTTTTCCAAAGCAAGAACTTATGGCAGACTATCACCTATTTTTTTTACAACTCAATCCCAAGTGAGCATTTGATCAATTTTGAATGGGGGGTCAAAGGATTTTTTTACGAATCTAAAAATTCTTTTCTAAAAAAGCAAAGAAAATGACATACTTTACTTCTACAATTTGCGCTAATATAAAATAAAAATGAAAAGAATTCGGATTCCATTTCTAGCAATACTTGTAGTATTAACGATAGAGGCAGAGTGTCAATTTACTAACCGGTACCCAAAACTTGATGGGTTCCGCCAACAAATTTACATTGAGGGTTTTGATTTACCCATATTCTCAACCAAACCCATATATTTTGCGGCTTCAACCGTTAAGAACCGATTTGCATTTTGCCTTAACGGAAAAGTAATTATTTCGACAGAAACAGGAAAAATAATCCCAATCTATAACGATGGTGCTATAGATTTTCAACCACGGTGGAACAATGACGGAACAAAAATTGCCTTTACAAGGGATAATGGCAATGAAACTTTCATAGTACTATATGATTTTCAAAATGCTGAGCAAAGAATTTTTCATAGGAGCGGCAAAATGGACTTGGACCCTTATTTTACTAAGGATGGAAACCGCATTTTATTTGCATCTTCTTCATATGGTTCTTTTGATATCTTTAGTAAAACTATTCACGGGTCCGACTTAAAGCGTATTACAACATTTTCTGGTTGTGAATTGTCTCCTGTTCCCATTAATGATGACTCCATCGTTTTTTTAAGCAAGACACAGTTTGGAGACGACCAAATTTCACTATACTCAATTAAACAAAATCAAAAGTATACATTAAAAGCTATAAAATTTATAGGAGCTTGCAAACTCGATATCGCATTAGGTCGCTACCTAATTTACAGTTGGCCAGAGGAAGATGCTTATAGTTTAAAGCTAATTTCAATCGCAAACCCCGAATTTGAATTCACTCTTGCAAAGCAACTCGAAAGAAATTTTTTATATCCCACCTTTAATCCAAACGATAGTTCTGTATACTATTCTGAATTTTCGCCCTCTTCCATTAGAATAAAGAAAAGTTATCTATGGGAAATCGGTGATGAAGAAGTTACAATTCCAGAAGTAAGACTGAAAAATTACAAACAATATAAATTCCACTTCAATAACCTTTCCCAAGACAATTACCGAGAATATTTTAAAATCTCAATTAAGGATATGGAAAACAACTATTATTTTCCTAAAGATGTTATCAATGTTTGGGCTGATCCGAATTTAGGTGATTTGTACTGTTATTCTCCCCTAAATTTTACAATTGAATTACCTTCAAACAAGAAATTTATTCTAAACTATTCTTCAGGATTGGAATTTTTCACCCAAAAATTTGATCCTTTAAAAAATTTGAAGGACACTACTAATCTTGACTATAAAATTAATTGGAATCAGGTTTACCTCGACCACACCTTTTATTCGGGAGATAATCACTTTCATCTTAATATTGGTGGCCAATATAATTTTAATCCGGCCAGCCTAAAACCTGTAATGGGTGGAGAGTACTTACAATTTTGTACTCCTCTCATTGCAAATTTTGGAAACCGGGTCACGGACTTGGGTTTCTTTAAGCACGCATCCATGAATTTTGTATTTGGCCAAGAAGTTCGGTCGCACTTTCATGGGCATCTAAGTTTGATGGGGGGTAACGAATTATTCTTTCCCCAATTTTGGGGGCCTTTTTATGAATTATTTGACGACTTTGATTTTTCAAATAATGTCGCCATTAAATTTGGGAATAAACATTCGCTTATTTCCACATATGTTCATCACACATTCGTTGAAAAACCATTTGATCCAATAAATCTCTCCAAGAGCACTTATGACATTTTTCAAAACTCTATTAACACCGAAGGTATTGGCATCGAACTAGTTAATATCTGGAGTGATGAAATTGGTTCGCAGGAAATTTTTGAGTCAATTTTGAACATTGGTTCTGATATTTTCCTTAATGCCGGTACGGATGCATTTCCAAATGTTTTTAGAACTCCACCAGTCGGTGCGACAAGAATATTCACTCATTCCAAAAAAAGTGTCTACAACTATAACGATTATATTGAAGACATTTCGAGTGGGAATTCATTTGTTACAAATGGTCCTTTATTATTGTTTTCGGTAGAGAATTTCTTACCAGGCATGGTTATTCAATTCAAGGATACGCTTACATTTTCCTCAGATATACTTTCTTACTCTGATACAATTTCATTGGAAATTCTAGTCAATTCGAACGTAGTGTTTAAGAAACAGATGACGGGATCATTTAAATTTCAAAATATGTCAGGCAAATTTAAATGTCCTGAAAAAGGATGGATTAGCGCCAGATTAATTTCGAAGCGAAAACCAATTAGATACTCTGACTCCTACTCTTATGCCTATACTTCGCCAATTTGGATCAATAAACGAAACAGTATTCCAAATGATGTTAGATTGAGTAGCAGTAAGAAACTGCTAGATGCCCTTGAGAAAAACAGAAAAGTTGTACTCGATGCTTACAGAGGCAAAGCTTCAACACAAATAAATGAAATAGATAATGCAATCAATATTCTAAAAAGACGCATTGAAGAAATGTCAGTCAGCAAGTGATATCAATCTCTCCATTCTAAAAACACTTTGATAGTTTCAAGAGGCAGAATGAGCATAGTTTTATTCAAGGACTAGCATATCCATCCGTAAACCTGGTATAATTATAATTAGCCTCATAATTACTAAACGGCTTACAGCGCGTAACTTGCCTCTTTGAAAACCAAGGCTGTCGATCAGGGGGGCAAGGAATCTATATCAAGATGAAATAAAATAAATTTTAAAGCAGCAATAAGCTTTCCAGCAGCAACACACATTGTGCAGGCC
>JANNQJ010000282.1:0-17217 GCA_031400675.1 Cyclobacteriaceae bacterium | reverse complement strand
GTTTAAAATAGATTATTTCAATGCAGAAATATTTACTATCTATACAAGTAGTTAAAAACAACAACACATATGCTTTTTAAGATTAATTCCAACCTTGCACTTCCGTTTTTCTTTGCAATTACAGCAGTGCTATGCTCATGCAGCACTCATTCATCTGAGAATAAAGATGACTCCAGTTATGATTCTGCAAACACTAATCCTCTCCTCAAAAAATGGGAAGGTGAATACGGTGGAGTACCTCCTTTCGATAAAGTAAAAGTCACTGATTTTAAGCCTGCGCTTGAAACGGCCATGGCTGAGAATCTTTCAGAGATTGATAAAATAACTTCCAACGAGGCAAATGCCGATTTCGAAAATACCATTACTGCCCTGGAGCGTTCTGGTCAAACTTTAAATCGGGTTCAAACCATTTATTATATATGGAGTTCAAGCATGAGTGATTCCACCTTTCAACTTGTAGAGAAGGAAATGCAACCAAAGCTGGCTGAATTTTCAGATAAAATAAATCAGAATGAAAACCTCTTCAAACGCATTGAAGCCGTTTACAATTCCCCTGAAAAAGCTAAACTGAATCCCGAACAACAAAGACTATGCTGGCTCTACTACACCAACTTTGTGCGGGCCGGTGCAAAACTTGACGCAACTACAAAAGCCGAAGTATCGGAAATAAATCAAAAACTAGCAGGGTTGTTCACACAATTCAATCAAAACCTGCTGGCTGATGAGTCTGAACGGGCACTTATTCTGGAAAATGAAAAGGACCTTGCAGGTCTTCCTGCCTCCTTTGTAGATGGAGCCGCTGCAGAAGCTAAGAAAAGAAACCAGGGCAAATGGGTAATCGCGAATACCCGTTCCTCCATTGATCCCTTTCTTACCTATTCTGACAATCGTGAACTTCGTGAAAAAGCATGGCGCATGTTTGCGAACCGTGGAGACAATGGAGATGGGCATGACAACAATTCCATCATCGCAGAAATTCTTCAACTACGAGCCAAGAGGGCCGAGCTTTTAGGGTATAAAACGCATGCACATTGGCGCCTGGAAAACTCCATGGCTAAATCTCCAGAACGCACGTTGGAATTATTGGAAAAAGTCTGGGCACCTGGCATTGCAAGGGTGAAGGAAGAAGTGGCCGACATGCAAGTCATCGCCAATAAAGAGGGAAAAAAAATTACGATAGAGCCTTGCGATTATCGCTACTATTCCGAAAAGGTAAGAAAGGCGCGCTATGATTTAGATCAAAATGAAGTAAAACAATACCTGCAATTAGAGAAGTTGCGCGAAGGAATGTTCTGGGTAGCGGGTGAGCTTTTTAATTTCAGCTTCACTCCTGCTAACAATATTCCAGTTTATCACCCCGATGTAAAGGTGTGGGAAGTCAAAAATAAAACAACCGGAGAACTTGTAGGGCTTTGGTATTTTGATCCATATGCAAGGGAAGGGAAAAATTCTGGTGCGTGGATGAATGCCTATCGCGATCAGCAAAAACTCATCGGGAATATAACGACTATCGTTTCCAATAATTCCAATTTTATTAAAGGAAATGAAGGAGAGTCCTTATTGATTTCCTGGGATGATGCCACAACCTTGTTTCATGAATTTGGTCATGCACTTCACGGCCTTTCTTCTAACGTAACCTATCCTTCCCTGTCCGGGACAAATGTAGTTCGTGACTATGTAGAGTTTCCTTCTCAACTTCTGGAGTTCTGGCTCTCCACCCCGGAGGTACTTCAGCACTATGCACTCCATTATAAAACAGGTAAGCCTATTCCTGAACAACTCGTTGAAAAAATAAAAAGCGCCTCCGCTTTCAATCAGGGTTTCAAGACAACCGAAGCATTAGCAAGTGCACTCATTGATATGAAGTTGCATTTAGAAGGCAATAAAAAAATCGACCCCGATGCTTTTGAACGAGAGACATTGGCTTCTTTAGGAATGCCAAAAGAACTTGTCATGCGTCATCGCACTCCGCAGTTTGGACATGTATTTAGCGGTGATGGCTACTCAGCAGGTTACTATAGCTACCTCTGGTCTGATGTACTTACAGCTGATGCAATTACAGCTTTTACTGAAGCAGGCGGTCCTTATGACAAAGCGGTTGCAAAACGATTGGTAGAAAATGTATTCTCCGTTGGCAATACAATTAATCCTGAAATCGGTTATAGAAACTTCAGAGGAAGAAGCCCGGAAACAGACGCACTCATGAAAAAACGTGGATTCCCGTTAACCTCTAAAAAGAGATGATCGTTAGTCTCGAATTCTTAAAAAAATAAAGGCTTCCAAAAAGGAAGCCTCATTTTTTGAAATGAATGGATTATTTATTTCGCAGCAAACCGTTTCGCTACCTCACTCCAGTTAACCACATTCCAGAAGGCGGTAATATAATCTGGTCTGCGGTTTTGATAATTCAGGTAATAAGCATGTTCCCACACATCTAATCCTAAAACAGGTGTGCCCTTCACTTCGGCTACATCCATCAGTGGATTGTCTTGATTGGGTGTGGATGTAATTTGAAGTTTGCCGCTTGCGTCTTTAATTAACCAGGCCCAACCCGAACCGAAACGACCTACACCAGCTGCAGCAAATTTGGTTTTGAATTCATCAAAATTTCCAAAAGCTGAATTAATTGCATCGCCTAATGCTCCGCTGGGTGCGCCACCTGCATTCGGACCCATTACAGTCCAAAACAAACTGTGGTTATAATGTCCGCCCCCATTATTGCGAACAGGTGCCGGGTATTTTGAAATATTCTTGCATATCTCTTCGATGCTCAGGTTCTCTTCGGGTTTGCCCGCCACTGCATTATTTAAATTGGTAACATAGGCATTGTGATGCTTGCCGTGGTGAATCTCCATCGTACGTGCATCAATGTGTGGTTCTAGGATGTTTGCCGCATAGGGAAGCGCTGGAAGTGTAAAAGCCATATACTTAATTTTAAGTGTTTAATATTTGTAAAGGAATCAAATATACAACCGTAACGGGTAGGAGAAAATTCGATTTTAGAGGAATTATTCTCTGATTCTTTTAAAGAATTGATCGATAAGCTCTTTTGCCTCCTGAGATTTAACCCCTGCAATAACTTCCGTTTTTGAATGCAATACTGGACTCTTTACCAATGTATACCCGCGTTGAATATCAGATGCACCATATACTAATTTTTGCAACTGCACCCAATGGAGCGCCCCTGCACACATTACGCAGGGTTCAAGGGTTACATACAACGTACATTCATTAAGGTATTTAGAGCCAAGGTAGTTGGCTGCTGCTGTCGTAGCTAACATCTCAGCGTGTGCTGTAGCATCTGTTAACTTTTCTGTTTGGTTATGCGCGCGTGCAATTATCCTGTTTTTACAAACCATCACAGCTCCAACCGGTACTTCACCAATATCAAATGCTTTGCGGGCTTCTTTCAATGCCTCGCCCATGAAGTATTCGTCTGTGTATAGTTCCATTTAGATTATCACAACAAAAAATCGGTCACTTTACTTTTATGCCTTTCATCATTTTACGCGCTGTCTCTTGCCACTCTTCCCGAATCCGTCTGGGGCAATTAAAGGAAAATACAAGCGTACGACCTGGCTCCACGAGGTATTGTATGTAGGTATAATTTAATACAGGGTCACGATACTCTAACTTCATCTTATCACCTTTCATCCTCGATTCAAATTCAAAGTAAATAAGCTGCTTACCGTTCACGGTATGAATTCCTTCGTCAAGCATGTCAACCCCATCAAATATATTCATCACCCCTGCCTTAAAAAATTGTTTGGCAATTTCCACATCCGCATCGGGCCATTGCGTGGCCGATATATTCACACTGAAATCAACTTCCCGGGCTTCATTGGTATACGCCCCGAGGGGCTTGCGTACGGAAGGGTATCGCTGGGAGAAATCCATATCGTCCATGGCCCGAAAATTCTTGGGTAAAAGAACAACAATATCTTCCGTCACTTTCGTCTTGACTAATCTCGGTGGGGCAAAAGAAAACAGGGTAATACAAACCAACAGAAACAGCCCTTTCTTCATAAAAGTTTTAATTTTTACAGGATAACGACCAGACTCAAAGTATTATTAAATTCGCGCCAGTCTGCAATTAAGCAGGCGCTAAATTAGTCAAAACTCATGTTACGGACTCATACTTGCGGTGAATTGCGCATTTCTCATGTGGGGCAACAGGTTACGCTGGCGGGCTGGGTGCAGCGTGTGCGAGATAAGGGCAGCATTTTATGGATTGATCTGCGCGACCGTTATGGCATTACCCAATTGTTCTTTGAAGAAGGAAGCACAGCGGCCGAGCTTATGGAATCTGCCAAAAAAGTTGGTCGTGAATATGTGATACAGATTAAGGGGAATGTTGCAGAACGTCTCTCTAAGAATGAAAAAATGCCCACGGGAGAAATTGAAATTAAAGTAACAGAACTTATTCTGCTCAATGCTGCAAAAACTCCTCCATTCACGATTGAAGACAATACCGATGGTGGAGATGACTTACGAATGAAGTATCGGTACCTGGATTTGCGCAGAACACCCGTCCGGGAGAGTTTGCAACTCAGGCATAAAATGGCTCAGCAAACACGAGCTTACTTAGACGCTCAAAACTTTATTGAAGTAGAAACACCGGTATTAATTAAATCAACACCTGAGGGTGCGCGCGATTTTGTTGTTCCTTCCCGGATGAACAACGGTGAGTTTTATGCATTGCCACAATCACCACAAACATTCAAGCAGTTGTTAATGGTTTCGGGGTTTGATCGCTATTATCAGATCGTAAAATGTTTCCGTGATGAGGATTTGCGTGCCGATCGTCAACCTGAGTTTACGCAGATTGACTGTGAAATGGCATTCATTACACAGGAAGATATACTGAGCACATTTGAAGGGTTGGTGCGGCATCTTTTTAAAACTGTGAAAGGAATTGATATGCCTTCGGTACCGCGCATGACGTACGCTGAAGCCATGAGGTTGTATGGATCAGACAAACCCGATACACGGTTTGAAATGAAGTTTGTTGAGGTAAAAACCCCCCATGTCCCCCCTACAGGGGGAAGTAAGGGGGGTGAAAGCATTGATCTCACCTCTGGAAAAAACTTCCCTGTGTTCGGTAGTGCAGAATTAGTCGTGGGTATTTGTGTCAAAGGTTGTGCAGAATATACACGCAAACAATTAGATGAACTTACTGATTATGTAAAACGCCCGCAGGTTGGAGCAAAGGGATTGGTATACGTGCAATACCGTGCTGACGGAACCTTGAAATCATCGGTTGATAAGTTTTATTCTGCAGAGGATTTAAAAACGTGGGCTGATAAATTTAATGCTCAACCTGGTGATCTCTTACTGATTATGGCGGGAGAAGCAAACTCAGCACGTAAACAGCTCAGTGAGTTGCGTTTGTTTGTAGGAGAAAAACTTGGATTTAGAGATAAGAATAAATTCTCAGCACTTTGGGTAATTGACTTTCCTCTGTTGGAGTGGAATGAAGAGACGAAGCGTTATCATGCTATGCATCATCCGTTTACATCACCAAAACCGGAAGACATTATGTTACTAGATACCGATCCCGGCAACGTGCGAGCCAATGCATATGACATGGTCATCAATGGAACAGAGGTTGGTGGGGGCTCCATTCGAATCCATGATAGAGCCACACAACAAATGATGTTCAGCCATTTAGGATTTTCTGAAGAAGAAGCTAAAAAGCAGTTTGGTTTCTTAATGGAAGCTTTTGAATTTGGCGCGCCTCCGCATGGAGGTATTGCATTTGGCTTTGACAGATTATGTTCAATTTTTGGCGGGGCTGATTCCATCCGTGACTTTATCGCATTCCCGAAAAATAATGCAGGCCGCGATGTGATGATTGATTCGCCTTCTCCGATTTCGGAAGAGCAGTTGAAGGAGTTAGGAATTAAGGTAAAAAATTAGAGGTTGGATCAAATTAATCCAACCTCCAACTTAATATTTTCAAGCTATTTCAGCTCAGTTGTACCATTCCGTACTTAAATCAATGACAGAAGCCTTTCCATCCTCATAGATGGTAATAATGTTATCGCATTCACCGTTTCCGTAGTCGATTTCAAAAGCTCCCTCGTCATCACCATTTTTATATTCAATTCTTTCTCTTCCACTCACATAGATCCAGAAGAAACAAAAAGAATCCAGTAGAGAATTTTTGTTGTAGCATGAGTAATCAGACACCAGTGGTTCTAACACTTTCGATTTATAATAATCGTCACCATAGGTATACTCATTCTCACTGGACTCAACAATGTACTTCGTTTCTGTATACCGTGTAGATCCGTTGCCTTTGAAGTAGTATGTAATGGAATCGTACTGGTAAGTCGTTTCATCTTCATATGAATAGGCACCTGAAAACTTCTGACTTGCTGTGTCGTATTCAGATTCTCCTTCATACGTTCCTCCACCATTCATTAACCACGACCACTCTCCGTTATAATTACCTCCATAGTTGTCATAGTCAGATGAATAGTAATATGAATTTTTAAAGACAGTTCCGGTTTGTGAAAACAGATTTTGGTAGGTGCTTGTCATTTTACCGTGCATAAAGTATGTATAGCCCTCCCAACCTTCTTCGCAACCATCACCGTAATCGTAAATGGTCGTGTGACTTCCATCTTCATTATCGATTTCAGATATTACCGCACAACTCTGCCAAGGCTCTTCAATGATCGTTGTATCAGGCGGAACTTCAGACGAGTCACCTGCAATCCTGCCACCCGGGCCTCCCGATTGATTAAAAAGACTTTGAAATGATTGATTAATAGGGCCGCTCATGCTTTCCGCCATGGCATTATTGGAGCCCATTCGCATCGAGAGGTATTGCTTAGCAGCAGCACTTAACTCAGCATTTTTGGCATTTTCAGGTTCATCGGAACAAGAAATAATTCCCAGTATTGCAGCAATGCAAATGAAACCCGTTAGTTTATTGATCGTTCTCATATGACGTTTAGTTTGTTTTTCCTTTAGACACGTGCATATTTGAAACGGTTGTAAGCCGGTAAATTTATGAGTAAAAAAGATTATTTCTCAGGCCATTCCAAGTTATACGCCACATTTCGCCCCACCTACCCGGATGCCCTTTATCAATTCATTTTCAATCATCTACAATCCAGGGCTAGAGCCTGGGATTGCGCTACAGGAAATGGTCAGGTGGCACAATATCTTTCACCCCATTTTGATCACGTATTTGCTACAGACATCAGTCAGCAACAATTGGATAACGCCTTTCAAGCCGAAAATATTTTGTATTCCATACAACCAGCTGAAAAAACCAATTTTCCGGATCAAACTTTTGATCTCATAACCGTAGGTCAGGCTTTGCATTGGTTCGATCTTCCACAATTCTATACCGAAGTAAGACGTCTGGCTAAGCCCAATGGACTTTTGGCAGTTTGGGGATATTCGGTTTGTTCGGTTAACCCAGCTATTGACGAAATCTTTCTCGATTTCTATAATAACATTGTTGGGCCTTATTGGGATAGTGCCCGTAAAATGGTGGAGGAAGAGTATAAGAGTGTCGCCTTTCCTTTCGATCAAATAGAAACTCCAAAATTTTCACTGGAAGTAGAGTGGACGTTAGAGCAATTTGGCGGCTATCTTTCTACCTGGTCTGCTACGCAGAAATACATTAAAGCTAACAACCATGATCCTGTACCAGAGATAGTCAGTCAGATGGCAGCTGAGTGGAACGGGAAAAAGATTGTTTCATTTCCTGTTTTTCTGAAATTGGGAAAAGTCAGGTAAAATTGGAAGTTATTCTACATCCCCATCATCACAAAAGCTCCCCAATAGTAAGGCTCTTTGTATTTGGTCATCAGTTGAAGCTGGGCCTGCTTAAACGCTTTTTGTTTATTGCCAAGCTTTATCCAATTCGTGTAAAAATTGGTCATGAGTTGTTGTGTGGCCGCATCGTCTACTTTCCACAAACTCATAATCAAAGCATCGGCACCGGCTACCTGAAAGGCACGTTGTAATCCATACACGCCTTCTCCTGATTTAACATCGCCTAATCCCGTTTCGCAGGCACTTAGAATCACTAAGCTGGTTCCCTCTAAATTCAGGTTCATAGCCTCATACGCGGTGAGTACCCCATTATCATTGCTCGTTATATCCGTACCTGCCGTTCCGGTAATAGCATTCCCTGCACCCGCCAAAATTAATCCTGAACGAAGCAACGGGTTGTTGGAAGCATTTTCGGCATTCACGCCAAAAACCGAACCTGATGAGCCATCTGTGTCCTGTAAAAAATATCCATGCGTGGCAATATGAACCAAGTACGGGCTTTTCAGCGTCTTCACATTTTTTTCAGTGGCGTCACGCTGCATGAATTGATTTACCTGGTAGCCTGCCGTCTTTAAAATTTTCGACACTCCATCAATTTCAACTTTAGTGCCCGGAAGTGCAGAGACTTCGCTTGTTCCGTATTCAGGAAAACCTAACAGAAAAGCATTCTTTTTGGGTACGGTTGGCATTTTAGTTTTCAACGAAATTAAATCTTTTGCATTTCCGATGATGACCATATCGTAACGGTTTACAACATAATCCGCGTCTGGCCTTTTCAGTGTATTTAGATTTAATTGATTATATACTCCATCAGGTGAAATATAAACGAGTTTCTTTCCCTGAATTTCATTTTCAATTTTGGCCCAGTATTGATCATATGAATATTCATCGTCCACGCGCTGCTGAATGGCATTCCGATAAAATTTTGCATAACGGGTTTCTAACTGCATGCCGTTGTCTAATATGACATGCGTGGGTAATTCAGTTCCCTTTTTTAATATAAGGGCTACGTAACGAGATTCATTTGTAAAATCCTGACCAAAGCCGCGCACTCTTACAATATCCACCAAGGCCTCATTATCGCCCAGAACCTCAAGCACCTGTTTATAACTTACCTTTTGAGTGGAGTACCCGTTAGAAAAATCGCTTGACCGTTCTGATAACGATTTTTCCATTGTATTCGCAGAGCGCACCATTGCGGGCAGATCAATTTTTTGTTCTTTCCGTTGTTCTTTTGAATAGGCGTACAATCGCGCAAGTTGTTCTTTCTGGTCGAGCCACAAAAGATAATCATTGATCAACGCTTTGTCGTTACTTTTTAAAATAGCTTCCTTCACTTTGCTAGTAGAATTCAACAGCAACGCTTTGGTAGCCATTTGATAGTCGAAAAAATCCTGCGTTACATACTTTAATTGAGGCGCTGCCTCCAACGCAAAGTTGAAAAAGCGTTGAAACCGTGGAGCTGTCACATCCCAAAAATTAGTTTTCTCCGCTTCACTCATAGGAGGAAAATACTTGTTGATGAAATCTATAGTTTTGTCCATTACTTCTCGGTAAGTCATGTAGGCCTGCTCATAACGGTTAGTTTTCCAGTAAAGAATAGCAAGATTCTCCTGAGTTTTTACGTAATCAGGATGGTTTGTACCCAATAATGTTTCGCGCGTCTCCAGCACTTTATTAAGTTGAGCCTCTGCTTCTTCATAGCGCGCATTCATCCGGTAAAAATTGCCCAGGTCATTCGTGACCTTTGCATAGTAAATGTTTTGTTCCGTATACCGGGTCTTATAAACTTCCTTCGATTTTTTAAAAAGTTCCTCCACTTTGTCGTTTTTACCCATCTGGATGTACAGGATGCCCAGTTGGTTTAACAATCCTGCGTACTCTGCATTTCCGGTTTGTTTCCTGTTCTCGAATACTTTTTTAATCTCTAAAAAATTTGTTTCTGCTTCAGCGTACTTACCTGACAGTTGATAAATAAAAGCCAGGTTTACCTGAAACTTTCTGTTGTCGAATGATTGCGAAACAATTTTCTTTGACGCCTTGGATGATGAAGCTATCGCCTCCTGCATTAACTCCGCTGCCTCATTGTATCGTCCAATGACTTGAAAAAGCATGGCTTTGTTGTTCAGTAAAATAGCTTTTTGCATACCTTCGCCAAATTCCTGTTCGGCCAGCGCAAGTGCCGCATCAAATTCTTTTTCGGCTTCATTGTACTTGCCTAATGACTGATTGAGTTTTGCCTGATTATTCAAATTGGCAATGTAGGCTGGACTTTCTTTACCCAATGTATTCTCGCTCATTTCAAGCGATTGTTTAAAGTATTGCTCCGCTTCCGATGATTTTCCCTGTGTTAAATTAACCAGGCCAAGATTCGATAGTGTGCGCAGGTATACGATTTCATTAGTCAATCCATTAGCCTCCATGAAATCTTTTGTGTTGTTAAACCACAGTTCCGCCATTTTGTATTGCCGGCCAATCTCATAAAAACCAATTCCTTGTTTCAGACTGTCACGTGCCTTTTCAACCAGGGTTCTTTGATTTTCCTCGCTAAAAAAGAAATTCATGGCTTTGTTCGTGTTCTCTCCTTTTTGCTTAACATCAAAAAAGCTGGCGTTTTCATTTACGGAGATAGCGAATTGAAAATCGACTGAGTCGAGTGCGACATTTTGTTGTGTGGTCTTTTTTGCACCCTCCTTTTTACCAAGCTTGCCAAGCTGATTCAGCAAATCCTGGGCAATAGAAGCGTAACTAACACTGCAAAAACCAATGATCAGCAAAAAAATTCGGGTGTGCATGGCGAAGAATTAAAGGGTGAAAAGTAAATAAGGTTGAACGTATAATTAGTTCAACCTTAGCTTTATGGTAATGGTGACAAATTTTATTCTTCCACAGCTTCACCGCGGTTCTTCAATTCTGCTGCCAGCAGTTTTGTGTTGTCCTGTACCAATGTAGATACAACACCCAGATTTTTTTTGGCCTCATCAAGTCCTTTTATTGACTTATTGGTGATACCTGAAGCTTGCGGTGATTTTGTTTTTGGAGTTACATTTTTCGCACTTGATAATAAGTCTTTTGCTTTGTTATCAAGTTCTCCAATTTTTGTTGTGAGCGCCTTCGAAGATTCTCCAATGCCTTTTAATGCTTTAAAATCAGTTTTCAGTTTATCTAATGTAACAGTTGAAAGAGTAGCCGCATAATTCTTTACTTCACTGTCAATCCGGGTAGCATCAGTCTTTAAACTGGCAGATTCATCCAAAATATCAAACGAAGTATTTTTGAATGAATCAAAGTCTGAAACGCCAATATTATCAGGACGTTTAGCTTTAGCATCATCTTGTGCAAACAACAATCCGGGAAGTACAATGGCAACCAGGATGAACAGGGAATGGAAATACTTTTTCATATCATGGGGGTTTATTTTGAATAGCTAAAGTATGGTAAATAAGAGTCTAAATCAATGAGAAATTAACTATTAACACAGAAACAATCTTATAACTTTTCTACCTTCACACGATTTACTTGTGTCATTTGAAACTACTCCTCAAACTCTACACACTGTGGGTACTCCTGGTGTTTTCCGTGTTCATGATCCTCTTTTTACCGGGGCTTACCATACCGTTTTTATTGGGTAGGAAATTCAGTTGGATCGGATATTCATTTTTGTGGATTTGGTCCTGGATTTTCAGTCTACTCACATTTATCCGATATGAATTCCACGGGCATGAGCATTTAAAAAAAGGAAAATCATATATCTATGCTAGCAACCACACTTCATTTCTTGACTTACCGGGATTGCGGCTTCTAATTCCAGGAGAATTCAGACCCATTGCAAAAAAGGAACTACTCAAACTTCCGGTGTTTGGGCTTATCGTGAAGACGGCCACCGTTGTCGTGGATCGATCGAACGCACAAAGTCGAAAAAAGAGCATGGAGAAAATCCGTGAAACACTTTCATATGGAATTCCAGCCCTGATTTTTGCAGAGGGTACGCAGAACCGGACAAAAGAAATTCTTCAACCCTTTAAAGACGGTGCCTTCAGAATCGCGATCGAAACCCAGCTACCCATTGTACCCCTTGTAGTAATAGGCGCTGGAAAACTGATGCCTCCGGGCAAAGCACAACTTCGGCCTGGGAAAATTAAAATCATCGTTGGTAAAGAAATGGATGTTACAAGACTCACCCTCGATGATGTTCCAGTATTAAAACAGAGAACTTTTGAAGTTATGCGTTCCATGATCACTGAAAACAGTTAACGGGTTTAGCCTGTCTTTCCAAATTCAAACACTTACCTTGTTGTTTATGATCAGGAACACTTTTCAAATTTTAATACTTGCAGGGTTACTCCTGGCAAGATTTACTAGCTATTCTCAGCAATTTCCTACAGGCTTTGCACCACAACAACTCATTGAAAATCTCGATCCAACCGATTTCGTGATTACCAACGATAACCAGATGTTCATCACGATCAAAAGCGGAAAAATTCTGGTTGTTGAAAATGAACAATTAGCTCCACAAGTTTTTCTGAACATTGAACAGCAAGTCGACAACTTTAACGAACGCGGGCTCGGACACATGGTACTTGATCCCAATTTTGAAATTAACCATTACTACTACGTGTATTACACAGTAAAGAATGAGAATCGAAATCGCATCAGTCGGTTTACAGCCAACGGTAATTCCACATTGCCTGAAAGTGAATTCATTTTGCTGAATCTTAATTCCATGGCAGGAAGTATTCACAACGGAGGTGCCATGGGCTTTGGCGCAGACGGTAAACTTTATGTTTCTGTTGGCGATGGTGCTGATGCCGGAACTGCGCAACTGAAAACTACCTTGCTTGGAAAAGTACTCCGGATGAATCCAGATGGATCAGTTCCGACTGATAATCCTTTCTTTAGTGATGTCACTTATGCGGGATCCAATAAACTTATCTATGCATTAGGATTTCGAAATCCATTCTCGATGGACATTCAACCCGGTACTGGGAAAATTATGGTTTGCGATGTTGGTAACAGCGCATGGGAAGAGGTGAATGAAATACAGGCAGGTAAAAATTATGGATGGCCTGGTATTGAGGGAGTACGCACAACACAAACACCTCCACCCGATTACAAGGATCCACTCTATGCGTACAGTCATGACAACGCCTGTTCCATTGTAGGTGCAGCATTCTATAATCCTGAACACGATCAGTTTCCAACGGAATATGTTGGTAAATTTTTCTTTGCCGATTACTGTGCTGGTTATATACAGTATGTTGATCCGGTGAACGGTATGGTACAACCTTTTGGAACCGATATCGACCGTCCTCTGGCTATTCGGGTTAATCACGAGGGTACCCTGTATTATTTACAGCGTGCGGGCATGGGCGGTGGTTCCACGGGCGATAATACCAGTACACCAGATGGCTCGCTTTGGAAAGTCACGTATACAGGAACAGGTGAACCTGGTGTTGGAGCACAACCTCAAAATATACTGGTATCAGTAGGAGAAGATGCAACATTTTCAGTTTCTGTTTCCGGCAACATACCTTTGACACTTCAGTGGCAGGTAAATGGGACAGATATTTCCGGTGCCAATGGCCTGAATTATACACTAACAAATTCGCAGCTTTCTGATACCGGTAAAATTTTCCGTTGCCAGGTTTCTAACAGTGAAGGTGCAACCGTAAGTGATGAAGCTACTTTATCAGTCACTACCAATACCCGCCCTATTCCGGTCATTACTTCACCTGTTGAAGGAGTTTTGTATCGCGCGGGAGAAATGATCTCTTTTGCAGGATCGGCCAGTGACGCAGAAGATGGTTCTTTACCTGCGGCACAACTCACGTGGAGAATTGATTTCCACCACAATGAACATTCTCATCCTGCATTACAATCCGCACCTGGAATTTCGTCCGGAACCTACAATGCATCACGAATAGGTGAGACTGATGACAACGTTTGGTACCGGATATATCTTACAGCTACTGATAATCAGGGCCTCCATAAAACTATTCATCAAGATATTTTTCCTGAGAAAACAACTATTCAACTTACCACCATTCCGATAGGATTAACGTTAAATATTGATGGCCAACCTGTATTAACGCCTGCTGCTATTACAAGCGTGGTGGGAGTAACCCGCACGCTGGAAGCACCTTCCATTCAACACCAAGGCAATGCATTATATGTGTACGATCAATGGACCGAAAGTACACTGAACAGGATTTTTTCGTTCAATGTGGTAAACGGAGTAGAAACGTATACAGGGAAATTTGTACCTGTGCCCATCGGTGAGGGCGATGGGTTGCGTGGTTCATATTTTAATCAATCACGTACCTTCAATGGAGAGCCCGACCTTGTCCGTACGGATGAAACAATAAATTTCGAATGGGATGGCGGTTCACCACACGGTACCATTCAAAACGATAATTTTACTGCCCGTTGGGAAGGTTACATTTTACCGCAGTTTACAGATACCTACACGTTTTACACGGTGAGCGATGATGGTGCTCGGCTATGGATTAATAACCAATTAATTATCAATCAATGGATGCCACAGGGGCCTACAGAATGGGCAGGCAGTTATACTGTTACGGCAGGCGAACAATATCCTATTAAAGTTGAATTCTTTGAAGATGAAGGTGGAGCCGTGATGAAGCTCTTATGGAAATCCACACTTCTGCCAAAACAAATCATACCAAAACAGCAGCTATTTACATACCAAATAACAGGTATTGAAGATGTTGAAAGTGCCATGACGCTTTACCCAACTATTGCAGACGTTCGTATCACAGTGAAAAGAAATAATACAAGAGCCTCAAAGTGGAGCATTCTCAATATCCTCGGACAACCTGTGTTGCAGGGAATTTTTTCTCATGATCCGATTACCTATATAAGTGTTGCCACACTACCAGCCGGAGCTTATTTATTTAAATCACTGGATGGAGAGAGGAAAGTTATTCGGTTCGTGAAAAAATAATCTAAAGTGGAACGTACACAACCTTTTTTGTTTCGAAAAAATCCTCTTTGAAATAATCGGACAGATTATAAAGGCTATAAGGTTTTCTTAACTCAGTTAATTCTTCTTCAAGGTCACCGCCTTTCAAATACAAGATGCCGTTATCCAGTTCATGAACAGATTTATCTTTTACTCTTTGGTGAATCCAACCATAAAATTCCTTCAGTCGTGTTACGGCTCGGCTTACAATAAAATCGTATTTGCCCTTTATTTGCTCTGCCCTGATCTGCTCACCTTTTACATTTTTTAATCCGAGGCTCTCGGCTACTGCATTTACTACCGTGATTTTCTTTCCTATAGAATCCACTAAGTGAAAATTGGTTTCTGGGAAAAGGATTGCTAGCGGAATACCTGGAAATCCGCCACCTGTGCCTACATCCAAAACGGAAGCATCCTGTTTAAAAGACATTACTTTAGCGATGCCTAATGAATGCAGTACATGATTGATGTATAGATTTTCAATATCCTTTCGGGAGATGACATTGATCTTTTCATTCCATTCTGAATAGAGTGCGAAAAGCTTGGAGAATTGTTCTTTTTGAGATTCCGTCAAGTCAGGAAAGTAATGGAATATAATTTCTTTGTCTTGCACCCTTCAATCTAAAATCTATATTCTAAAATCATAAATCAAATATGATCCCTCTTGTTCTTCACCATTTCAAACAGCAGTTCGCGTGCGCGGTGTAGTTGTGCTTTTACAGTACCGAGTGGGGCTTCCAATTCTTTGGCAATTTCTTCGTACGATAATTCACTAAAATACCGGAGTCTTACCAATTTCTGATACTTGGGAGGAAGTTTATCCACAAAGATTTGTATTAACTCTGCTTTTTGAGATTTGATGGTTTCCTCCTGTGGGTTCAGGTTTTCATCCTCCACCTCTATTGAAATGCCGTCACCATTATCATCGGTAAAACTATTATCGATGCTCATGGTATTGAGTTTTTTCTTCCGGATTTGATCAATGGTATTATTCGTGGCGATCCTAAATAACCATGTGCTGAACGTAAAATCCTTTTTAAACTTATGGAGACTTCGGAATGCCTTGGCGAATGATTCAATTGTTAGATCCTCTGCATCGTCCACATTGCGCACCATTTTCAATATCATGTGGTACACAGGACGCTTATAGCGTTGCAATAATTTGGCATACGCCTTTTCATCGTTATTCTGAACAGCCTCGTCAATCAACCGAAAGTCTTCCAGTGCCTTGTCGGAAAATTGCCGTTCTAGTTCTTCCATCTCATCTTTTTAGTTAATAACGCCACCGGTGCCGTTGAAAGATAATAAATCACAAAAAGAAAATCTAAAAGAGGAACATTCCACCATTCAAATTTATGCCCAAACCGCATGGCTGCCTGATAAGTGGTGGCAGTTAAGAGTATGGTTCGGAAAAGTAATGCTCCCAAAACCCATATAAAGCCTGAAAAGACAAACAATAAATACACTCCCGCAAACCACGTTATGGTGTGGGAAATTGAAAAAATACCTAACAGAAAACGGTGCCCAACTCTGTATTTTTTACCAACAGACAGGTGCCTGACTTTCTGATGGAAATATTCTCTCCACGTTCGTTTTGGAATGGAGTACACCATTGCATTCTCGCCCAGGCAAATGGCAGTGTTTTTCGCTGTAGCATGTTGATTGACAAAAAGATCGTCATCTCCTCCCATTACCCCCAGGAATCCATTGAATCCCTTGTTACTTAAGAACAAGGATTTACGGTATGCAAGGTTTCGGCCCACACCCATGTAGGGATTTCCCAAGATCGCATACGCAACATATTGGAGTGCCGTGAAAAGTGTTTCAAAACGGATGAACAGATTAAGGAATCCTTTTTCCTTTCTATATGGCGAATATCCCAATACCAATTCTTTATCATTGATACACTTTGAACTGATCGAATGAAGCCACAGATCAGAATGAGGCCTGCAGTCAGCATCGGTTAATACAATCCAATCATGCTTAGCAGCCTTGATGCCCAGGGTGATCCCATATTTTTTTCCACTGATATGAGTCGGTACGGTCGCTGCGTGTACCAGACGAAATCTACAAGCTGGACGCCAACGGTGAGACGGGCGTCGAGTTGGAGGAGATGTATTTCCTGACGACCTCGCTGCCGAAGAATCTGCAGGTCAAGGGTGGCCAGTTTTTCACCGAGTTTGGCCGGCAGAATCCGCAGCATCCCCATGCATGGGCCTTTGCCGACCAGCCGCTGGTGCTCAATCGCATCTTCGGTCCGGAGGGACTTCGCGGCCAGGGCGCGCGGGTCTCGTGGCTCGCGCCGACGCGGTGGTACACCGAGCTGCTCTTCGGTGTCCTCAACAGTGCGGGCGGGACAACGTTCAGCTTCCGCTCCGACGAATCCGCCGAAATCCATGGGGGCGTGCCCGTCGAGCGCCGGGTGGTAGCACTTGGCG
>JANNQJ010000281.1:0-5440 GCA_031400675.1 Cyclobacteriaceae bacterium | reverse complement strand
GATTTATCGCGTTGCGGAAAAAGGGAGGGGCAGGGGTATTTCGTAAACGCCCCCAATGTAGCCGCACTTAATTTTAACCCGTACTGATTTTTGTTAAGGATGCGAAAGCCTTGCGCGTTACCTTCAAATTTGATCAAGTCATTCCATTCTGTTTCGTTTACTTTTTCTTTAAATGATTGACCAGTGGGGTGGTGCGAAAAGAAATCGGAGATGGCGTCTTCACCCGCATGACCAAAAGGAGGATTCCCCAAATCATGGGCTAGAGATGCTGCCGCCACAATAGCCCCAAAATCAAAGAGCGAAAAATCAGGAGCAAGTTCAGGATGGCGTTGCAAAATCACTTCACCTACGCGTTTTCCGAGTGACCTTCCCACACTGGATACTTCCAGGCTATGGGTTAACCGGGTATGAACAAAATCATGTTCGGGCAAAGGATGAACCTGCGTTTTATCCTGGAGCTTGCGAAAAGGGTGTGAAAAAATAATGCGGTCATAATCCTGTTCAAAGGCACTTCGCGAGGGCTCTGATGTTGGCTGCTGTTTTTGCCCAATTCGTTTTGAAGAAAGAAGTTGTTGCCAGTTCATGAGGTGAAAGTAAACTAACGATATCGGGATGTCAAAAGGTCTTGGCGAAAGAGCGCGACAAGGCATTGGTAAAGTTGCGGAGCGACATTTTTAAACCCTTCGGGTCTTTCGAAGAAATTCTCCACAGCAACAGCAAAAAATTCCTCTTTATTGGTAAGCGCATACTTACGAAAGAAGTGCTGGTCATCGTTTTGCATTTTTATCACTTCCTCTGTTGCGACTTGTTCGTAGTACACTACCAATGAGGGGTTTAGCACCGTGTATTCCTGGTGCATGATTTTATTCTCTAACCAAAGGGCATGAGCGAACTCATGCAGCAAAAGATTGAGGCCGTCATCCGGCCGGTTCATTCCCTCAATAACTCCCCGCCAACTCAGTACAATCAAGCGCAGCCCCGGATTCACTTCGCCTTTATGAACCTTGTTTGTTATCCGAGATTTATAGTAATCCGGGTAAATAATAATCTTTTCAAAAAAAGTTAAACTCTCGGCTGGCAGATTCATAACCAATTGACTCGCCACACCACTAATAATTGTTTTGATTTCGCGTGTAATCTTCAGGTTTTGTCTTGGTATGAAATCGAAATACTCGTAATGATCCCGAACGAGCCGTAAAAAATCATTCTTCAGCGGAGCAGGAAGGTTGATGTAATATGAATGATGTTTTGAAAGATACTTTTCAAAGAACGGTTTATAAAACAGTTGAAACCTTATTTCCTGATATGCATTATGTAAAAGTTGAAATAAGAACTCCAAGACTATAACATTCGTAGAAGATTATTAATTGAGCATACGTCAACAAGTTTCGATCGTAACTCGCTCACCTGTATACGCTCCTGCTTCATGGTATCGCGGTCGCGGACAGTCACGGTATTATCTTCCAGCGTTTGATGATCAATGGTAATACAGTACGGAGTACCAATGGCATCTTGTCTGCGGTAACGTTTACCGATTGCATCCTTTTCCTCATAGAAGCAACGAAGGTCAAACTTCAATTCGTTCATAATCTCCATTGCTTTTTCTGGAAGGCCGTCTTTCTTCATTAAGGGAAGGATAGCCACTTTAACCGGAGCTAGTGGCGTTGGAATTCGAAGGACCACCCGGTCGCTACCGTCTTCCAGTTTTTCTTCTTTATAAGAACTTGCCAGTATGGAAAGGAACATCCTATCTAACCCAACAGAAGTCTCGACTACATATGGAATATAGTTCTGGTTGTCTTCAGAGTCGAAATACTGCATTTTTTTTCCGGAAAATTTTTCATGACTCTTCAAGTCGAAATCGGTGCGGGAGTGAATGCCTTCCAGTTCCTTGAAGCCGAAAGGGAAGTTAAACTGGATATCGGCAGCAGCATTGGCATAATGCGCAAGATTCAAATGATCATGAAACCTGTAATTTTCTTGCCCGAGTCCTAAGGCCAAGTGCCATTTCATCCTTTTGTCTTTCCAGTATTCATACCACTTCATTTCCTCGCCTGGTTTAACAAAAAACTGCATTTCCATTTGCTCGAATTCACGCATGCGGAAAATGAATTGGCGCGCCACAATTTCATTCCGGAAAGCTTTACCAATTTGTGCAATCCCGAACGGAATTTTCATGCGCCCTGTTTTTTGCACGTTCAGGAAGTTGACAAAAATCCCCTGAGCTGTTTCCGGTCTGAGATAAATTTTGTTGGTATCTTCTGCTAGCGATCCCATCTCGGTTGAGAACATCAGGTTGAACTGACGTACATCGGTCCAGTTTTTTGTGCCTGAAACCGGATCTGCAATATCAAGATCAATGATGAGTTGCTTCATGGCTGCCATATCACCACCGCCTAATGCTTCCTTCATGCGATTGTTGGCCTCATCAATTTTCTTTTGATACTCAACCACGCGAGGATTGGTACTTAAGAACATCTCGCGATTAAAATTTTCAAATCGCTTAGCTGCTTTCTCTACTTCTTTCTCAATCTTCTCTTCAAGTTTGGTCACCGCATCTTCTACCAGTACATCAGCTCGGTAGCGTTTTTTGGAATCCTTATTGTCGATCATGGGATCATTGAAGGCATCCACATGGCCTGAGGCCTTCCAAATGGTGGGGTGCATAAAAATGGCCGAGTCAATGCCCACGATGTTTTCGTGAAGCATCGTCATGAACTTCCACCAATATTCTTTGATGTTATTTTTTAGTTCGGCTCCGTTTTGGCCGTAATCGTACACGGCACTGAGTCCGTCATAGATTTCACTGCTTTGAAAAACAAACCCATACTCTTTCGCATGGGAGATCACATTCTTGAAAAGATTATCCTCTTGGTTCGCCATAAGGCGCAAAGTTAATTTTTTCGCAGCCAGCCAAAGATAGATAGGGAAGAATTTTTATTTAGGCATCTTAAAAGTCATTACAGCTTAGGACCCTGCGGGGTTTCAGTTTTAGCACTCGAAAGAGATGCGGAACTCGTTCTAATGATCCTATTTCATTTCACTAATCCATTGACGCACCAACTTCACGCCTTCCTCGTCTACCAGAGTCCTCCCTAATTCCGGCATCATAATGCCCGGGTGTATGGATTCAATCCGAAATTGCAAAATAGATTCATCGGGTTTGCCAGGAACAATGCCGTACCGCAAACCTCCGGATCCTTTTCCTGCGGCCACCGGTGCTTTGCCCACGCCTAGTTTTGATAAATCAGTAGCGCTTGCTAACAGATGAAGTCCGCTGGTCTTAGCAGGGCCATCGGCACGATGACAGTGGGCACAATTAATTTCAAGCCAAGCCCGCGCACGATCGACAACAAGTTCGCCCTCATCTTCATAACGGGCCAGTTTTGGAATTTGATTGGCGGAGGGTAACGATTCAATCATCTTTATTCCTTGCCAGTACGCCAACTGATTTTGTATGCCCTCGGCATATTCATAGTCTCCATTCAACTGTCGTGCGGAAGGGCCGATTGGAACCACCTTGTCACCCTTCAAATGACAATTCTTGCACTGATTCATGTTGGGTACAGAATACTTTACCTGTCTCACTGAACCATCATAATGTGTCCACGATACATCAATATTTTTTCCTGCTACATTCAGGTAAGCTTCTGTTTGTTCATCATTCCAGATGTAGGGGAGTGTTTTCCAGATTCCATTTTCCAGCATGAGCAATCGCGTTTCCAGAATGCGTATTTTCTCCTTCGGTTTTCTAAAATCAGTCGGGTAATAAAAATTTTTGATCAGTACGGTGCCCTCAGGAAATTCAAACACTTCCTGTGGGTTGTAAACTGCTTTATTACCCGTTGGGATTTTAATGAAGCGTTGTTTAAAGGCATAGTCGGAGAAAAGCGAAGCGTTAAGCGAATAAGGAACAACATCTTCCACTGGAATCAGCTCATTCAGTGCTCCTTTAAAAAATCCATAATCCGATAATTTCGATTTTCCAATCGAAGATAAATCAATCGTTGCAGTTTTTTCGGGCAATACAACCATCTCCTGCTTCTTGGTTTGACAAGAGAGAACCGCAGCTAATAGCAAAAAAAAACAATACCTCATGGAGTTTCCGGCTTCAACTCACACTCGAATTTTGTTCCATCTTTTGACAACTCTTCGAAATCATGAGCAGCATCTAAATTCATGATCAGGATGTCACCGTTTTCGCGGACACAAATTTGGGCATCGCTGCGATCAGGATTGGCAATGCCATCATAGGCAATATCAGGGGGATTCATAAAGGATTTCATAAAAAACAATTTTCCGATATCATGATCCAAAGACGGAAACCAATGATCATTATCAAATTCATTCTTATGAATGAAAATCTTGTATGGGTAGGGGTTATATAAAGAATCTGTTTTGTAATTGTTATTCGTGGTTTGAACACCCCCGATAGCCGCCTCTTGTTCCTCTTCTCCTTCGTTCAGGGCTACCACCAAATCATAGCTGATAATACCAACACCTACGGTTTTATTATTGATGACTTTATTTTCAGTCATCTCCAGGTTGTGTGTTGCCAGGATCATAATTCCTGTACCGGGTGGAATGCTCGCTACAATATTTCCCTTGGCAGCAAAGTTTTCATGGTTGTTATCATGGATGTGATTTTGGTACATTTTTGTACTGTGACCATACTGCGTCAATCCCGGAAGGTCAAATACTAAAAGTCCTCCTGTGTTTTCGTACGCTTCGTTTCCGTAAATCTCTACCCAACGTGAATTTTCACTTTCAATACCCGCCACATTCCAGTAGGCTTTGTTGTTGCGGATGATCACTGAATCGGACTGACCAACATAGATTCCGGCATCGGAAGAACCGGCAGCGATACACTCTTCGATGAGCACCTGCTTACACAACACGGGATACAGTGCGTAGGCACCATTTTCTGTTTTCGGTCCCTCCGACCACACGGAGCTAATTCGTCTGAGGGTGATGCCGTGCGTGTCATTGATTTTCAGGTTATCGCCTTTCGCATCTTCAATTGAAAAATCTTCCAGCACAATGTTTTTCCCGTTGCTGATAAGCAAACCCTGCGCACCTTCAATCTGATTTTTAAAAGAAAGAACAGTCTTATTAATTCCCTTTCCACGAATTAAAATGTTTGATTTTCCATCCATGGCCAACCCTTTGGTGAACATAAAATTTCCTTCCGGCAAATCAAGCGTGTCGCCATTCTGAATCGTAATCAGTTGGGTTTGTAATTTTTGTTCAATGCTTTGCCAAACACGGGGTACTGATTCTTGTTGCTGAGAACAACCTATTAGGATGGTCGCAAGGGCATACAAAAAATATTTTTTCATGGATTCTACTGTCTTCTTAAAGGTAAAATTAAAAGGATAAAATTCAAGCAGAAAGCGATCTTGCTCAGAAAGCCATTTTATGCTTTTATGCTATACCTTTG
>JANNQJ010000280.1:0-25113 GCA_031400675.1 Cyclobacteriaceae bacterium | reverse complement strand
GTTCTTTTTTTTCAGAAGAAACAAAACAGGAGTTTAAGATCGAACCACATTATGCGATAGACCCCCAATTGATCTGTTCATCGGGTGATCATAATTTTTGGATCCTGGATAAATCAGACTTGAGTTTGAAGCGAATTACTCCAACACAATCAAAAGTATTAGTGGATGGACTGATTGATCAGAAACAATTTTCCCATACACCTGAATTCATCTTCATGCGTGAGTACCAGAATTTTCTTTTTGCTATCGACCAACACTCAGGCATCCTCATTTTCAACAGCCTGGTAAAGCAGATTAAAAAAATCTCTGTCAAAGAAATTGAATATTTGAACTTTCTTGGGGAAGAACTCTACTATAAACAGAACGATAATCTTTTTTTTTATAACCTTTTTGATGCATCCACCCGGGAAATCCCTGTTGACCCTGCTTGTCAATTTCTGCTGCTCACCGATGCCCGAAAGTTCTTGATCTATGAAAACAAGATTGATATTTTCAAAAATCCTTAAGGTTCCTCAAAACCGGACAAAAAAAATGTTCATTTTTGAACATCTTTGTACATTCCAGGACAGGTAAAGGGCATAAAAACCCCTGATTCAGCTAATTGCCTGTTTGGCACAAATTTTTCCTTAGCAAGCGACAACCTTAACCTATACTATGAATACTGAAGGCGGAAAAATCTTAATGGTCGATGATGACGAAGACGTGTTGTTGGCAGCTAAGATGTTACTAAAGAAACAGAATCACCATGTGATCATTGAGAAGAACCCGAACAAAATACCGTTCCTTCTAAATAACGATACCTATGATGTGATTTTGCTGGATATGAATTTCAGTAAAGATATTACCAGCGGTAAAGAAGGCTTTTATTGGCTGGAGAAAATTCTGGAGAAAGACCCACAATCAGTAGTGATCCTCATTACAGCCTTTGGCGATGTGGAGATGGCTGTAAAGGCTTTGAAGCAAGGGGCCACAGATTTTGTATTGAAGCCATGGCAAAATGAAAAACTGATTGCTACGATTTCAACTGCGATCCGTTTGCGGCAATCATACAGTGAAGTAGACAAGCTTCGCAAGGCAAAAGAAATGCTGGAGGAGCAAATTGGTAAGCCGTTTGGTGAGATCATTGGAGAAAGTTCGGCCATTAAGGAAGTGTTTGGATTGGTAGAAAAGGTAGCCAAGACCGATGCGAATGTGCTGATACTTGGAGAAAATGGAACAGGTAAAGAACTTATTGCACGGGCTATCCATCAACGTTCGTTGCGAAAGGATAGCAGCTTCGTGTCGGTCGACATGGGTGCTATTACAGAGACTCTATTTGAAAGTGAATTATTTGGTCATAAGAAAGGAGCCTTCACCGATGCAAGAGAAGATCGTCCTGGAAGATTTGAGTTAGCCAACGGGGGTACGTTATTTCTTGATGAAATAGGAAACCTGAGTATGAGTCTTCAAAGTAAACTATTAAGTGCACTGCAATCACGGCAGGTTACGAGAGTGGGATCTAACCAGGCAATCGCTGTGGACATCCGGTTAATCTGCGCGACTAATATGCCCTTGCATCAAATGGTGAAGGATGGAACATTCCGTCAGGATTTATTATATCGAATCAATACGGTTGAGATAAAGGTACCTCCCTTATGTGATCGTGTTGAAGATATTGCCCTCTTAGCACAACACTATCTGAATCACTATGCCCGTAAATACCACAAGCCAGTCAATACAATTTCCTCTGGTGCTCTGGATAAACTCAAACGGTATCCATGGCCGGGCAATATTCGCGAGTTACAGCACTCCATTGAACGTGCTGTAATCATGACTGATTCTCCATCGCTACAGGAAAGTGATTTTCTTTTTAGCAGGCCTGTGTCGTCATCAGTTTCTTTAGAAACGTTGAATCTGGACGAGGTGGAAAAAGCCGCTATTGTGAAGGCGTTGAATTTATACAGTGGAAATATTTCGAAGGCTGCCGATGAGTTAGGGTTAACCCGAGCATCACTTTACAGAAGAATGGAAAAGTATGGCCTTTAATTGGAAGTCCCCGGTAGTGCCCCGTGTGGCCATACTGGCTGCTTCAATTTTTGCGTTTGGCTACTTTTTATTCAGCGGGAATAGCTACATACTGGCAGTTATCTTCCTGGGAGCAAGTATTTTTCAAATCAAGCAATTAGTTGAACTCGTTGATCATTCAAACAATGATCTGGCTTCTTTTTTGGATTCTATAAAATTTGATGATCTGTCTGCTTCTTTCAAAACAGACAGTAAAGATGCTGGCGTACAACGGCTACACCAGGAATTAAATGAAGCCATAACGAAGCTCAGAAACTCACGGCAGGAAAAAGATTCGGAATACCTGTTCTATAAGAACATCGTGATGCACGTGGGTATTGGCCTTATCATTTTTAAGGAAGACAACGGAAAGATTGAAATTTTTAACAGCGCAGCACGCAAGCTTTTGAAGATCAATCGTGCAGAAACTGTTCATGATCTAAAAGAGGTAAGTGATATACTGGTGAATGTGTTTATTCGCCTGCGAACGGGTGGTCGTGAATTGATCAGATTGAAAGTCGGTGAAGATATTATTCAACTTTCGATCTATGCTATTGAACTGACTTTGCGCGGAGAAAATTTAAAGCTGATCTCGTTACAAAATATTCAAAGCGAACTCGAAGAAAAGGAAATGGAAGCCTGGCAAAACCTCGTACGCGTACTGACGCATGAGATTATGAATTCTGTAACTCCCATTTCTTCACTTGCTGGCACCATTGATGATGAGTTAAAAGTTCACTTGCGCGATGGTTCCGGAAAACCTTTAAACAAAGAACAACTGGAAGATATTCACCTTTCTCTTCAAACAATCAGTAAACGGAGCGAAGGGCTTATTCATTTTGTGAAAGAATTTAGAAGTTTGACTCACATACCTAAGCCCAGACCTGTAAATATTGCGGCATGCGCACTCTTCGAAGAAATTGCCATCCTGCACAAAAAGGAACTACTGGAAAAAAATACGAAGCTTGAATTTTCAGTGGAGCCAGAAGACCTGACTATTACAGCCGACAAAATCATGACGGAACAAGTACTCATCAACCTTGTAAAAAATGCAATCCAGGCTTTTGAAGAGCAAGAGAATAAAACAATAATTCTTCGCGCCTATTATAATGAAAAAATGAGGCCCGTCATTTCTGTAAAAGATAATGGCACTGGCATTGATCCTGAAGCGTTAGAAAAGATTTTTATTCCTTTCTTTACCACCAAAAAAACGGGCTCAGGTATCGGTCTCAGTCTTTCCCGACAATTCATGCGCCAACACCAGGGAACCCTTACAGTTAAGTCAACTGTGGGTAAAGGGACCGAGTTTTTTATGAGATTTTAACTGTGGGAGTTTGGTTAAGGAAATGGGTATAAAGGTATTAGAATATACATATGCCTTATACCTTTATACTCTACACTCATTAATTCCCCAAATTTTTTACCTTTACAAAATTTTGATTTATACCATGCAAGATGTTTCTAAGCGCGTTGCTCAAATACTAATTGAAAAACTGGGTATCGCAGAATCGGAAATCACGCCCGATGCCAACCTCGTAAAAGATTTAGGAATAGACTCTCTGGATTATGCTGAAATTGTAATGGACTTTGAACAGACATTCGATATTAAAATTCCAGATGATGATGCAGAAAAACTCTCCACGATTGGCAATGCCGTAAAGTATATCGAAAATAAGCTGAAAGAGAAAAACTAAGGGTTTTGATCAGATTCAAAATAATTGCACAATCGTACAGTTTTTAGCGCATCCTCTTTTGAAAAACGTTGAGCTTTCAAGTGGCTCTTCAAATCAATTAAAAACCACCCATTACTTTCATTGTCCCAGCTCACTACAAATTTTTCGGAATTGATTAACACGATATCCATTTCATAAAGTTCTTCTTCTTGCTTGTCGTGATGCCCGGTATACTGAAGCAGAATATGATCTCTTTTAAAAAGTTCACCCTTCAAGCAATCAATGCTGCTGAGTTTCATTAACAAACGAGCCTCTTTATTCCAGGCCTTGAACTTGAACTTGCGGGGCGTAAACTCTATCATAAAGACAAAAAATTTAGTAATGTTGATCTGCCATGAGCGAAGTTAAGAACGTATTATTCATTGTCAATAAATATTCAGGCGCGGGCTATCAACCCGCTGTTGAAGGTAGGATACTAACGGCTTGCGAAAAATTTGATATTGAATGCTCTATTGAATTTACAGCCGGTCGCGGTCACGCTACCGAATTGGCAAAAGAGGGTGTTATAAAAAAATTTGATAGAATAATTGCTGTTGGGGGAGACGGTACTGTGAACGAAGTAGCAAGAGGGCTCCTTCATTCCGCCACTCCCATGGGGATCATCCCAAAAGGATCTGGAAATGGGTTAGGAAGACATTTAGGAATTTCTATGAAAATTGACCTGGCTCTAGATCAAATATTGGATGGTCAAGTCATTTTGATGGACACCTTTCGGTTAAATGATCACCTTTCATTAAATGTTTCAGGAATTGGGTTCGATGGGCATGTTGCCAATCTTTTTGGTATAGGGCAAAAGCGTGGCTTTTGGGGATATACCAAGTTGGTGGTAAGAGAATATCTAAGTTATAAGGAGTTTGAAGTGTCACTCCAGTTAAATGATCATTCAGCCACCTCCCATAAGCCCTTTATAATAGCCATAGCTAATTCTTCACAATATGGCAACAACGCAAAGGTAGCTCCTATCGCTTCTGTTACGGACCAGGCTTTACAACTTGCTATTGTAAAGAAAGTTCCCGTACAACGTGGGTTCCATTTTGGATATCAATTGTTCACGGGTAAGCTAGAGGCAGGAAAAGACTATGAGTGTCTTTCATTTCAACAGGGAATTATTACAGTTCCATCCGCAGTTGCCTATCACATTGATGGTGAGCCTTGTGGGTATTCTGCATCTTTTAAAATTGAACTGCTGCCAAGTTCGCTCAATATGGTTGTCCCGGTCAGTAACGTAAGAAGAATATAAAATTCCACTGGAAGGGTGACAGCGAATTTCCATCAAACTCATTTACTTTCGATGGGTAAAGATTTAGATGCTGAAGCTGTAATGAATAAGGCTATTAAACATCCTACTGCATCGGTTCAGGCTGTGCATCAATATGGAAGAAGCCTATTAGCCTCTGGTAAGATTGAGAAAGCGTTTGAAGTGTTTAGGCTGAACGCCAACAACCATCCTGAAGAAAAGTTTACCCCTTATGTTGGCCTCGCCCGTGCATACACAGCTTTGGGTGATAAAAAGAACGCAATCAAATATTGGGAACTGGCTATTAAAAACTTACCCGAAAACCAGAAACAAAATCTCAGGTCCTACGAAGGTGAGTTAAAGAAATTAAAAGAAGGGGCTTAAGCCTCTTCTTTTATAATCAGGCATCGAGTTTTTTTGTTCAAGTGAGTATATCCTGAACGAAATGTTGATTCAAAAAAACATGGCACAAAAAAGAGGCTTCAATCGAAATTGAAGCCTCCTTGCTTTCTACCATCTTCAGTAATTAACCTGGCTTACTAAAATTACTCGCTTTTAGCACAGGCTTGTCGACCCTTAACCCTTCACCTACTATTTCTCCATCAGAGTCCTTTAAGGTAAGCACATCCCCATTTTTCTCAAGGGTACCCACTATGTAGCCCTCGCCCCCTGTAAGAAATGGAAAAATAAACGCTTCCTCAAGGGAATAAGTGCCCTTAAAGTCACTATCGAGTCTTGAGAAGTCAATATATACATTAACTATGCCTAAATCCCCGTAGGAAACACCATCAGGGCCATAAATAAGAACCCATATCTCGTATACTACACCATCAACCATATCAGACACAAACCCTCTGCCTCCTTCCGGGCAAGCGCCAGTTGCTAACTCATACCCCAGTATATCATCATCATAAGGTGCGCCTCCAGGCAGCTGGATAGTCAAATCCATATCCAAATCACAAGGTTCCTTACCATCTGCTAGCAGTACTTCAGGATTTACAAATGTCCAACTCAACCCAAACGATAAATCCTTTTGTAAGCCGCTGTCTTCTATGGTAATTACCTTCGTTTCAGAAAGCTCAATACCGCTGGGGTCAACGCTGGTAAAGGTGAGGTAAATCTCCTCATCTCCCAATTCTGCGTCAAAATCCTCATACACCTCAACTTCTACACTAAAGCCATCCTGGCCTTCGAAGGCAAGCAAGTCCACATCGTGTGTAAGCAAATCAAAATCCACACCTTCGGTGGCAGTTGTTGCGCTTCCCACACCGACCGTTATATGGATATCGTTTATTTGTCTGTCATCTAACGTAAAGTCAAATGTATAGACACCATCATCCGTCTCCGAAACTACAGTAGGGGATGTTACCATGGTAACCGGGTACTTCTCGAAAGAGCTTACAACTGAAGTGTTAGAATCCTCATCCCCGCACGAAAAAATTGTTAATGCTACTATGCTAAATAACAATAGTCTTTTAAATATATTCTTTCTCATTGTTTCTTAGTATTTAAAATTAATCAACAATCTTCGTAAGTGTTTCAGTAAACTGTCTGTATCCACCACCACCTAAATAACCATAGGTAAGTTTGATAACGTGTTCACCGGTCACATCATTATCAATGATGACGTTGGACTCCGCACAGACACTATAACCAAGATATGCACTCAGATTATTGAATCCAGCTAAATTCTCCGTGCAGTTGGCAGCTGTAGCAGCTGCGCTAGGGCATACTACAGTGACAAGAATCGGAACCTGCGTTACTGTTCCGTCTTCATCATAATCGAAATTCCATGAGCAACCTGGCGATGCAAAATAGCCCCAACGGTCGTTGTATGAAAGTGTATTCTGATCCACAAATCCGATAAAAACCTCTTCATCATCCCAGTGTGCGACACCTTCACCAGGGAATGTAACAACATCAACTTGAATTCTCATATAGGTAGATTCACTTACCCTATAAATACCAGCATACTTACTTAGCACCATGTTAATCTCGCCATTTAACGGAAGCGTTTCTCCTGATGCATAGTCTCCTTCAAAACGGAACGTCCATCCAGAACCTGCAAATATATCCTCGTCAGAATCAGGAAGAGGATTTCCATCTACCAGTAAACCTGCCTTCAGTTCATCATACGTCAAGCTCTCCGTTATTACACTTCTCAGTGGATCATCAACAGGGTACTCCCCATATAAGACCTCATTGGACGTTAACTCACTTTCTGCATCGAAAAAGCTACCGTACAGCTTAATACTTTCAACTGCATCTACTCCGTTAATAACGTTAAATTCCAAATCGTACGATTCAGTTCCAACCTCGAATGGAACAAATCCCGTTACCACCTGCAAATAAGGATCAACTTGTACCTGATTAGCCTGATCAGTATAATTGATTTCCCGATTCTCATCGCAGGCAAGCCAAGACAAGGAAATTACGGCCATGAGTAAGTATCGATTGATTCGATACCTTTTATCCATAAATACTTTCATAGTTTCTTTAGGTTAAATAATTAATTAATTGTCCCAAAATACTTTGTCAAAAATAGTTCTACCCGTGGGGCAGTTTGGATTAAAACTTAATTCCGTTTGCGGGTACAGGCGAATGCTCGGAAATTGTCCATCACCGAACACGCTTCTCACGGGAGTATAAAAAATTCCATCGGTGAAAACGTTATCTCCGGCAACATCGAACCTTTTGCATTCAATCCATCCTTCACTTTCCTGCAGACCATTCATGGATATCCACTTTTGTACACCAATCTGGTTAGATTTTTCCTGGTCAGTTGCTGCCACATCATACAAGCCATTATTTTGGAGGTAATTAAGCGCACCCTCTGCACCGATGTACTCAAAATGAGCGGTAACGGCTGCATCATACATGGCTTTTTCATCATCGGCAGTTCCGAAGCGCATCGCGGCCTCAGCACGTAAGAACATAACTTCCCAGTGGCTCATCAAAATCACATCGTTGGTTTCACCGTATGCTACGGCTGATGGGTAACTAAAGTCATCAGGTTTAGCACCCGCTATTTCATTGATACCGCCCTGCTCTAATCCAACCAGTGTACCCGTTGCAACTGCTGCATCGAAAATTACTAATGCCCTTGGGTCATTCAATGATTCCAAAACATCAGTTGAAGACAGACTGGCAACAAAGAATTGTCCTACACCCGCCTCTCTTCTTATGTACTGAGGGTTTTGATTCAAACCAGCTGCACCCTGGAAAGGAATTCTTGCTAACCCTGCCTCGTCCTCAATAAACGTTCCGCTCGCTATCAGTGCTATGACTGCAGGACCCACAGTAGGGTCAGTAATAGATTGTCTCATCAAAAGTCGTAGTTTCAATGAGTTGGCAAGCGCAATCCATTTATCAAGATCACCACCGTAGATTAAATCTTCTCCACCTACTGCCAAATTAGCGGCACTCAGGGTACCACTTGCATTCGAAAGCACAGCAATGGCTGCATCCAACCGCACAACCAAATCATCATAAATTGTCTTCGCATCATCATATCTGGGAGTCAAAATTCCACCATCTTCAGGGGCACCACGAAGTGCTTCGGAATATGGAACATCTCCATAATGATCCACCAGGTTTTGATAGATATGGACACTCATGATCTCCGACAAAGCACTTAAGCCCGCATTTCCATGATCTCTCACATATCGCAGATCTGAAAGTGCATTTAGGTTGGAGAACGACCACTCTAAATTGTAATCAGCAGGTGTAGTGGAGTATCTTTCCATATCATTCAAAGCCACACCTGGGCCGCCAGCCCAATATTGGGCCCACAAGCAATCAAACTCATGAAAGTATGCCTCCAACGATACTGCATAATAGGCAGTTGCCGAAACGAACACTTCTGGTCCTGTACCACCTGAATTGGATTGATTCGGATCCAGGTTGAGATCTGCCAATTGGTCTCCACATGACACCGCTATGGTGCAGGAGAGTATGATCAATAAAATTCTAATTATCTTCATGACTTATTAAAGAGTTATATTAAGGTTAATACCGTAACTTTTTTGGGTCGGTGTTTGGGATGACTCTAGGCCAATAGCGTTATTACCATTTATACCTCCACCGGCACCACCAGGACCGTTTACTTCTGGATCACCATAGGTGTTCTCATCAGCTAACCAATACTTCAAGTTCTGGGCAAAGAAATTCACCCTTACTGCTGACAATTTTATTTTGCTGCAAATAGACTTTGGTATGGTATATCCAAGGGTTACTTCGCGCAATTTGATATAACTTCCATCGATAAGTTGCCCACTTCCGTTCTCATCATTGAAGTAGGAGAACGCATCAATAGTTTTGGCATTGGGAGAGAATGTACCTAAGCCATTGCCGTCTGCATCCAAATCTTCAACCACACTGTTTGGAATAACAAACGATTCCCGATTGTTAATCTCAGTGGTTTTGGCTGTACCATTAAACTCTGTATAGAATTTGGTTGTGGAGAATATATCGCCTCCTTGTTTCACATCAACCAGTACACCTAATGATATGCCCTTGAATTCAAAGGTATTGATCATACTTCCTCTCCAGTCTGGCTGTACATTACCTATCGTTGAAATTTCAGTTTCGTATGAACGGTTGCCATTTGCATCCACAATCGGCTGCCCTGAATCGGTAAACCGTTGCGCATTACCTTTCCAAACTCCATAGGGCTGGCCAACTTCTGCCCGCAGGGTTACATCCCTTCCGGTATCGAAAATGGTGAAGTCATCCGCTTCGTCTGATACTTTTGTTACCTCGTTTATGTTCTTAGACCAGGCCAGGTTTATAGTCCACTTAAAACTATTATCAAGTCGCACAGGAACTCCTGTCAACGTAATCTCGTGACCCTTGTTTACCATCTCACCAATGTTTATTGGCGTTAAGGAATATCCCGAGGAGCGTGGAAGTTCAGCCAGGAAGATCTGCTCAGTCGATTTTGAGTTGTAATATGTATAGCTTAAATCAATTCTGCCATTTAGGAAAGTAACATCGGTACCTACTTCAAATGTGGCTGTGTTTTCTGGCTTCAGCGAGTTATTCCCGATTAAGTTATTCCGGGTGATACCAGTTTGCCCGTTCAATGGCGTATTAAGCTGAAACTGAGTTTCATCTGGACCATCAAAATCCACAACAGTAGGATTCACTGTATACAGACTCGCCAGTTGGAAGATGTCTGCATCTTTACCAGAGGTCCCAAAGGCAGCTCTGACTTTGAGATATTCTACCGGAGTACTGCTGTCGAAGCCCAAGTAATCGCTCAGGATCGCTGAGGCACCAATTGAGTAATAGAAAAATGATTGGGCATCTACAGGCAAGGTTGAAGACCAGTCATTTCTGGCCGTTGCCTTTAAAAATACCTTATCATCCCATCCAAAATTTGCCTCTCCAAACAACCCAATAATTCTGTATTGCTGGTGGGTTTGAAGTACAGAAGCTCTTTCCTTTGAATTTCCAAGATTGTAAACTCCCGGTACCACAAATCCACCGTTCGTTGATCCATCCAATAAGCGTCTCTCAACATCAAAGTAGTTTAAACCACCGGTAGCTGTCAGCGTAACTTTATCGCTTAAGTTTTTTACATAGGTGGCCGTTGTGGTCCAGTCTATATTGCGGGTGTCGTCCAGTCTTTCTGCGTGTGAACCTGTACTTCCATCACGACCTGTTCTTTCAACCAGGGTAAGATCGTCCTCCCAAATATAATGATCAGTGTATTGGAAGGAAGGAACAGATATCCTTCTGTCTAAACTTACGAAATTGACACCAAACCGCGTGGATAGTGTCAGATCTGCGATTGGATTGTAACTCAGATTGAAGGTGGTTATTATATTGTTTGTCTTGCCATAGTTTGTAAACTCATTGAGTATAAAGTAAGGATTGACAGCGTAGGTACCATAATAACCAGTAAATGAGTGGTAAGGATTTTTGTAATCCTTCAACTGCGTGTAGTCGATATTAGCGGGAGCCTGTAATGCGCTGGCATATGCATTTTGTCCTTCAAAAGCCCGTGCGCCTTCCTGAGCTGTATTTTGTTCTACGAATGAATAACTGACGTTGATACCTGCGCTTAACTTATCATTTAGTTTCGCAGTGGTGTTCACTACTAAGTTATTTCTTTCATAGTCAGTGTTCTCCAAAATACCATTTTGTTGCGTATTGCTATACGAGGTGAAATACGTAAAGCGATCATCACCACCCGACAGGGACAATGAATTGTTTAACGTGTAACCTGTTCTAAAGAAGTTTTCAAGCTGATCTTTAACAGGTGAATCAGGGCGAGAGAGCCACTCCAGGTCACCATCTCCGTCCGTATCCACCGGGCTTGTCCAAGGCCTTTCAAATCCATCAAATCTGGGACCCCAAGAGAAGTTTTCTCCAGAATCTCTGTTCGTGGTTCCATCAGGATTTAGGATACCCTGACTAAATTTGTCTTGTCTCTGTGCCAACACATAAGCTTGTTCTACTGAGCCAGTAGAACTCAGGTTTACCTTCATCTTACCCTTTGACCCCGACTTTGTAGTAATTACAAGAACACCAGAGGCACCCCTTGATCCATATAGCGAAGTCGCAGAAGGGCCTTTCAGGATAGTTACGGATTCGATATTGCTGGGGTCAAGATCATTGAACCTGTTACCGAAATCAGCGAAACCAGATTCGTTACTTTGCTGACCTCCAACGCTGGATGCGTTATTAACAGGTATACCGTCAACCACAATAAGTGCGTTGTTGTTACCGGTTAACGATGCTTCACCTCTCAACACGATACGCGTAGATGCACCCACCGAGCCAGAACCTGTAGTGATGTTTACACCCGCTGTTTTACCGCGTAATGCTTCTAATGCGTTCTTCTGCGGGCTGCTTAATAAATCTTCAGCTTTTACCGTTTGATTAGCATACGTAACCTCCCGGGCGTTTTGCTTTGTACCAAGGGCCGTCACAACAACTTCGCTCAGTTGTGTTACATCCAATGCCAGCGAAACATCCACCAATGCGCGATCTCCAATTTCAATCTCTTTGGATTCGAGGCCGATAAAGGAGAAAACTAATGAGCCACCTGATGTCGGAACAGAAAGTGTGTACTTTCCATCTGCATCCGTTGCTGTACCGGTAGCAGTCCCTTTCAACACAACGTTTACTCCGGGAAGTGCAGATCCGTCTTCAGTAGAGGATACCCTACCGGAGACTGTGCGATCTTGAGCATACGCACTGCTTAATGCAAGTGATAGCCCAGCCATAAAACACAGTAAAAATCTCTTCATAGATTTTGATTTTAATAGTTAATAAATAATTATCCATCCTATGTTTGGATGTTATTCAAAACTGCACAAACTATGATTGAAAAGAATGACGCGTGTTAAGTCATATTATACCATGAACAGTAACGCAATTCGGGTTACTATTTAAAAATTTGGAATCGTGACCATAAAAAATAAAAGCTCCCTCGTCCAGGGAGCTTCATCCTCTATAAAATTCAATTAACCTAAACTTATGAAGAATTTTTACTACGGGTAGTGAGAGGATAATGATTTAAATGTGATTAAATATTATTGCATACCAATACCCCAATCAGTACGATTGTTAAACAGAAAAGTCAACCTATTGGGATTGACTTTTCAAAAAAAAAACTAACAGATAATCTAAATCAGTTTTTCTTCGTTGGCTTTGGCAATTGCTTCCGATTTACAGTTTACCTGAAGTTTGGAATAAATATTCTTGATGTGCGTTTTCGATGTTTCTTTCGAAATAAAAAGTTCTTCTGAAATTTGCGTGTACGTTTTGCCTTCTGAAATCAATTGAAGAATTGTTGTTTCACGTTTCGTAAGTGGTGAATTAGGGTTAACATGATGATGGTCTATTACCATGCGGGCAATGCGGCTGCTCATGGGAGCCCCCCCTTTTATAATTTCTTCTAATGCCGTTAGCAGTTCCATATAATTAGCACTCTTGGTAATATATCCCGATGCACCAGCCTTCAAAGCCTCGAAAACCATTTCGCTATCCTCGTACACGGTTACCATAATAACTTCGGCACTCGGGTATTTCTCTTTAATAATTTGGGTTCCCTTTATGCCATTCATTCCTGGTAACTCAATATCCATGAGTACAATTTCGGGTTTATCTCTATTCAGGTTACCAATTGCTTCTTCGCAATCACCATAGGCCCCTACCACGGTGAAGCGTTGGGAGCTGTTTACAATTAAACTGAAACTGTTGCGGATTTCCTGGTCATCCTCCACGATCATCACTCTCTTTTTAAATGGTAGTGCCATACTGTTGTCTTTTTATGAGTTGAAAACTGAGTAAAATTTTAGTGCCAGCTCCCACTTTACTGTTTATACGTAAAATAGCCTGTACTTTGTCAGCTCTTTCGCGGATATTTTTCAGGCCATTTAACTTTTCTACATCAGAAGTATTAAATCCAACACCATCATCTTCAAAAATTACCATAAACCCATTTCCACTTCTTTGAAGCGACAGCATAGCATTCTGAGCCTGAGAATACTTAAATGTATTGGTCATTGCTTCCTTAAAGATCAGGTTAACTTCACGGCTAAAGCCATAGGGTAGTTTTATTTTTTTCTTAACCTCATTATTTGCTCTAAACTGAATACCCTTTTCTTCAAATAACTTTTCTCCGAAATCGCGGATGTGAATAAAAAGCTTGGAAAGCTCATCATTGACTGGATCAATGGCCCAAATAAAATCGCGCGTACCATTATATAAATACTTGGCTGAGTTTTCCACTTTCGTATACAGATCAGAAGAGTGTGAGGCTCCATTTCCATTTGCACTTCCATTTAGCTTTAAAAGGCTAACGTAATTTATAATACGAGTCAGTTGGTTGCCCATTTCATCATGAAAATCCCTTGCAATTTCCTTTCTCAGGTTCTCCTGCTCTTTTACTCGGATACGCTCCAACATCATGGCTTTTTCAATCCGTTGTTGCACCCTGATGTACAGTATTAAAATAACCGCGCCCAGTAAAACAAGAAAAGATATAATGATAAATGCAGTTGTTTGATAAAACGGGGTTTTAATCACAAAGGAATACTTCAGTTGATTACCACCCCAGCCTCCGTTTACATCGGTGGCTACTACCCGAAAAGCATATTCCCCTGGCGGTAAATTACTGTATGTAACATAGTTATTAGATGATGGAAGTGACCACTTCTTATCGTAGTTATCAAGAAAATATTTGTACCGAACCGATTTTGGATTTTGCTTATTCACCCTGTTAAATCGAAAAGTTATATGGTTTTTTTCGGGGTCAAATTCGGGGTTAACCGGAATTTTGAAAAAACCATACGTAGATTTTGAAAAATCCCTGGCGTCAAATTCACCATACAAAATTTCAACGGATGTAAGATGTAAATCGAACGTATGGATGTTTCTTTGGTTCGTCCGTTCATTGTATTGATACAGGCCATCAAGCAGGCCAAAATATTTTTCGTTGTTTCCGAGATAAAAAGCGTTTTGATTAGTCTCCACACCACGAAGTCCGTTTTCAAAACCAAAGTGCAGATTTTCAAGAATTTCAAAATTCGCATCAAGTTTTAATCTGATGATTCCCTTCTCCGTACCAGCCCATACATAGTCGGTTGAATCGGCTGCAACAAAATAAATAAAACCCGATGGCAAGCCATCGTAAACTGTAATCAGTTTTTTATTGTTTGATTCAGGATCAAAAATTACTACTCCTGCTCCGCTTGTTCCGATCAACAGCAGTGAATCTCTGTATGCATTAATGGAAAGTACGGAGGTGTTTTCCGCACCAGGGATTTTAATGCTGCTAACTGCTCCGTTATTTATTACACCTATACCATACTCATTCCCATAATACAGCTTTTTGTGCCAGTTTGAATAATGCATGGCATTAATTGAATTTCCACTAAGGCCCTGAACGGTGGTTATGGATTTAAAACCCGACTCATTACGAAAATTTATGCCGCCTCCGTACGTACCCAGCCACATGCCACCCCGTTCATCAAACTGTATGGATATGATAACGTTATTGCTCAAACCCTCATTACGCGTGTACCACGTAAATGCATCCTTCTCGCGATCAAATAAACCTGCTCCTGCCGATGTACCAATCCAAATCTGTTTATCAGGCGACTCCACAATGCAGTGAATTTCATTCTTGTAGCTATCCTTCTTATTAAAATAAGAGGTGACCTTATTTTTTTGCACACGCCATAGTCCTTTTGTTTGCGAGCCTATCCACCTTGATCCATCACTGTCTTTAGTAACAGCCTTAATGGGCTGCATGTTTTCCGAAATGGATCGCTCAAAATCCTGGATAAAATATTTAAAGAGGCCGTTGGTTAGTGTACCTATCCAAGTGTTCATTTCAGAGTCAACCAGTACCTGGCTGATGTCCCTATTTTTTAGTACAGTGTCAATTCGGTACGTATCATTGAATTTATACTCCCGTAGAAATGAACCTCCATTTCGTGACCAGAACACATCATGAGCAGAGTCATAAAAAACAAAATTATTCTTGAGTGGTATATCAACAGGTAAAAAGTCACGATTCTGAAAATCAATTTGAAAATACCCGCGATCAGTTTTTACAATTACTTTGCCTTTCAAATTAAAGACATTATTCAGAAAATTAAATTTATCTTTATGGCTAAAGGAATACGATGCCTGTTTACTTTTTACAGTGAATGAGCTGTCGCTCAGGCAAATCAAAATATCATGGTTTGGCATCAAATGAGAATAGAGCACCAGTGTATTTTTTTTAGTCTCCTTTGTCCAGTAGTAAAGTGAGTCGTTATAAATTTTCCCGAGATGACCAGGTGCTGAAAGGATAAACAGTGTATCACTAACTTCAAAGACCCTTCTTATGCGCCTTAGTTTTTCACCTTCAGGTTGAATAAATTTTTTAAAACTAACTCCATCAAATTTTGAGATCCCACGCGGGTGAACAACCCAAAGATGATTCTTGCTGTCTAACTTTAAGTAAGAAACTATATTACTTAACAGGCCATCGAGTGTGGTGTACACTTTAAATTCCCTGCCATCATAGCGTGCCAACCCTCCACCCTGTGTACCGATCCACAGGTAACCATTTCTGTCTTCGAGCATAACATTTACCTGCGATTGGGGGAGACCATCAACCGCGCTGTAGTTTCGCAAGGTATAATTGTAGTCCTGCGCTGAAGTAATTACGGTAGTTGAAAGAAATATCCAGCTAAGAAAAAATCTGTGCATACGTAATTGCAAAAATACGGTAACGGTAGTGATTAATAATCACCCATATTACGTCATTATAACGGAGCAACTTATTGAAGGACTACCTGCTGCGGGGTGGGGTTGCCAGTATCAATCACATAGCGCCAGCTTCCGTCCTTCTTTCTTTTCCAAATTGAAACATAATTTCCATACTGGGTTGTGTCTCGCTTGCCATCGGCTGTTTTAGATACAAGTGTATAACCACCAAATGTATATCCTAAGTTACCGCTTGCTTCAGCTCGTAGAGGCTCCCATGTTAGTGTGTAATCGCCAGGAGGATTCATTTTATACCACTCTAACAATGCGAATTTACCAACAATGGGTTGTTGGCCAGTAGTAGGCTTAATAACTTTTTCATCAGCATAGTAAAGGAATGCTTGCGCAATTCCCTTTTCCGATGCCATTTTACTGAAACTTCTATCTGCATCCACTATCTCCTGTTTAAGTGCTTCAGTATCTTCTTGCTGACAAGAGGCAAGTGCCAGAAATACCCAAATAATATTTTGAAGCTTCATTTGATTTTGATTGAAATGTATGACTTAAAACGTATTTGAAATTACTTCAATCTGCATGAATTAAAATTTATTGCCTATAGATATTTAAGAAATTGTGCAACCCATAGTCCTAAAACTGAGTAAACCCCGGCCAGCACCTTGCGCAGTGAATAAATAACCCGTGGTGGGTGATCTTAAATCCAATCATAAGGAGTTAATTGGGAAAAAATATCTATGAGAAAACTGTTTCTGCTTATTACCCTCATGTCGGTCTTTTATATAGTACAAGGCCAGCAGAATTTTCAATACTATTACGGACAAGCCAGGGAGGCTTTCAAAAGTGGTGATTATACCAAGTTTTACGACATGATCGTAAAAGCAAATGAGCTTCACCCTTACCATCAGGGTGTACTCTATTATAGAGGAGTGGCCGCAGCACTAACGAACCATGGAGATGAAGCGGTACAATTTTTACTTGAGGCTGTTTTGGTAAACGCAAAATTTGACCTGTCGGTTGATGAATTAAAATCTCTTGCCGGGCAAAAAGATTTTGAAGAATTGAAATCAACACAAAAAGAACTTCTCCAACCTGTCATTCATTCTGATACTGCATATATAATAAAAGACCGCGCCCTTCACCTTGAATCAGTTGCGGCTGGTGAAAAGAATGGTATTTTCTATTTATCAAGCGTTCACAAAAGGAAAATTATTAAGGTTAATGCAAAAGGAAACGTAACTGATTTTACAAAAAACGCCCAGGACGGCATCACTTCCTTACTCGGAATTAAAGTAGATAAAACTAAAAAGGTATTATGGGCTTGCTCCTCTCCTATGCCCGAAATGGAAAACTACGATACTACTTCTGTTTCTTACGTATTCAAGTATGATCTTAAGACGGGAAAGCTATTAGCCAAGTATACTCCCGATGCATCTGTAAAAGGATCCGTGTTCGGGGATTTGGTTTTGAATAAAAATGGAGAAGCTCTTATTTCCGACACGCAGAGCAACACTATTTTTAAAGTGAATGAATCCACTCAAAAACTTGATCCATACTTTACATCTGAAGAATTCTGGAATATTCAAGGTATCACCTTCTCGGAAGATGAACACCTCTTGTTCATAGCAGATTATATCAAAGGGTTATTCAGTTTGAATACCCAAACAAAAGAATTAGTTCAGCTTTCGAAAGAAATTCCTGTTTCCTTAAAGTCAATCGATGGACTGATCTGGTATCAGAATTCGCTCATTGCCATACAAAATGGTGTTGTGCCCATGAGGGTGACGCGGTATTTTTTAAATTCTACACTCGATACAATTACACGATATGAAATTATTGACCGGGCACATCCTTCATTTAATGAACCAACCAACGGTTGTATTCTGAACGATACGCTATATTATGTTGCCAACAGCCAGTGGGGCGGGTATGATGAAAAACATCAACTAAAACCGATCGACCAACTCCAGGATATCGTTATCTTAAAAACCGATCTTAAAAAAATCCGGTAAACCTACTTCTTTCTTTTGTAGGTAAAGTCATATGTGGTAGTCCACGCTTTTCCATCATCGTCTGAGGTTTCGTGGAATTGTCGAACCTGGTCCGGACTCTCATTAAAGAAATAAAAATGCACAAGTTGTTTAGCGCCCTGTGGATTTACCGTTTCATATTCAAAGCGCATAGCGCCATCACGGTATTCACCATTTAAAAATTCGGTTGCATTGGGTGTTTTACCAGAACCCACCCAAATCTGCTTCCATTTTCCCGAAACAGGGTCCACAAAATTCATACTCTTCCCACTAAATCCAGGTGAAGTCCAGTTTTCCAAAATCATACAACCGCCCGATGCCATTTCAATTTTCGATTGGCCCGCCAGGTTGTTTGTTCCTCTCACGTAAGCATCCCACTCGCCAATCCAGAAATCAAACTCACGCGATTGCGCATTCCCCATGCAGGGATATACATTGATCGTGACTCGCTTTACAACATCAGCAAATCGGGCATCTGTACGCAGATTATCAAATTCCATTTCAGTCTCTAACTCACTTAAATTACTATAGCCCAATTGCAACGCACGATCAAGACTTTGAAATGCCTTATCCTTTTCATTTTTCAATGCGTACACCCTCGCCAAACGCGATTGAACAACAGTCTCCAAAGATGGATTAGGTTTATACTCCAATGATTTTAGATAGTTAGGCAAAGCTTTATCTGGATTCGACAGGTTGTGGTAGCTAAAACCAAGTCGGTTCCATGCGAGACTATTATTTGGTTCACTCTTTAACACCGCTTCATAAATCGGAATGGCGGCACTCCACTCCTGAATCAAAAAAAGTGAATCAGCCTGCTGAAGCGTTGGCTTATGTTTTTTCTTTTTTCCCGATTGAGCCAAGAGTGTGACGCTGAGGAACATGAAGCTTATAAGGATTACTTTCATTTATAGTTTTTAGATAATTTTTTGCCGCCTGTCTGAACAACCACATTTTTTCCAAGAGTCTTGAATCGCACTCTATTTTTTTGTTCAACGGTGATTGTAATGTGACCTGTTTTACTAGTATTTATATCTCTTACTGTGCCGGATTTACCAACATGGGTCCCTCCAACAACCTTACATTGGTCGCCATCTTTTAGTTTCGTTGATGTTTGGGGTTCCATGTTCTTAGGTTTTAGCTTTTAGAGTTGACTTTGTGTCGTAAGATTTAGTGTCAATTATTTTGTTACGGTCTCCTTGACTTTTACCGTTAAAGGTAAATATACTCCAATGCACAATTCATACCCCAATCAGCGTGATTTTATCTTATCCGAATACTTGTGACTTTAGTAAAACCTTCGGATTATTAACCAAAGTATCCGCTATTGCTGTCCGAAAATGACATTCGTAAAGAATATGCCATTCTCGAACGATCGGGAAAAAATCCTCAGGCGTTTGGTGAGTTGTATGAGCGGTATTTCGACCGGATTTTCAATTTCATTTACCGCCAAACCGATGACGAAGACCTAACCGCTGATCTCTGTTCACAGACGTTTTTAAACGCGTTGAAAAATGCCAACAAGTTTGAATTTCGCGGGGTACCAATTTCAGCATGGTTTTATCGCATCGCGAGTAATGAGGTAAATAAACACTACCGGAAACTTAAAAAGGAAAAGGTTTTCAGTATTGAAGAGGTATTGATAAAAGAATTGATTGAAGTCAGCAACGACAACCTGCCTACCGGACAAGCAGGCTGGAGTGAAGAACTTGTACAGAAGTTACTTGACTATATGAAGGAACTTCCAACCAATATGTTAGAAGTGCTGCAGCTACGTTTTTTTGAAGATAAAGATTTTAAGGAAATAGCCTTCATTCTCGAAATCACGGAAAGCGGAGCCAAGATGCGAACGTATCGGGCACTTGATAGATTAAGAAAGAATTTTAACCTCAGCATTAAGTACGATGGGAAGTAACGAAATACGATTACGCAAGCAAAAGTTGAATCCCGGAAGGATTGCGCGGTACCGCAATTACCCTGCATTGATGCATAAACACAAACAAGCTCTCAGAACTCGTCATCTAATCATCGTATTGATATACTTTATTATAGTTATGAGTCTGCTTTTTATCTCTGTGATGATTATCAGGATGGAGAGGAAGAAGGAATTAAAAAATGCGCTTGCTTATACTCATTCTATTGATCACTCCACACAACCTCTTCCTGTAAGAAAGCCTCTAACTCCGGAGTAAAGAATAACAAATCGATAACTTCACCCACCGGTTCATCCTGAACAAAATTCAATCCTAAAAAGGCGGCCACAGTTTTCGCTATTTGTTTTTGATACACCTGGTGTGGAAAACGAATTTCTCCGAGATCAGGGGTATCGGGTCCTATGGCAGCAAGCCACATTTGACTTGAGCCCAAGGCCAATCGTCCGTGATTCTTCCAACTGTTTTTAGAGCCTTTTCCACGACCATGATCGGTTGTGATCAGCAACGTTGTTTGGTCTTTATAATCAGGTTGAGATTGAATCCACTTCCAAAGTTTGGCGATTTTAATATCAGCACGATTGGCTGATTTTAAATATTCATCATATCGGCCTTTATGCGTATGCTCATCCGTTTCATCTAAACTAATGAATAAGACTTTAGGACGCTCGCGATCCAGGTATTCCATCGCCAGGTAAAATGTAAAGGCATCATATCTAGAGCCATACGGATTCCGAATCAGTTCCTGAAGCTCGTTCAGCATAACCTCCTTCTCATTTAATTCACCTGTAGCAGCCTCTCGTCCAGCGTTTACCAAAATGCCTGATTTTTCTTCGCGCAAGATGTACGGAAAAACATCCCACGTAGAAAAGGCAGCTACTTTGTTTTCATATGCCTTATGATCATTGATGAATTCAAGAACTGTATAGTTCGGGTTTTCAATTTTATCATTTGATTTCACCCGTTTATCAACAAAACCTACCAGCATTTCGCTATAACCCGGGTAGGAGAACCAATGTGGATTAGAACAGTTTACGGCACTTCCATAGTTACGATTGCCAAACAGCTGACCTTGTACACCAATTGTTTCCCAAAAAAATGGGAAAAGTTTCTTCCTTCGCTCCCAGGGATCTGAATGCCAAAAAATTTCCTGTGTTTTTGTATCCCGAACGTATTCAGGATTGTAGAGAATAGAAGAGTCAGCTCCTTCAAATATTTCTTGCCAGCGAACTCCATCCAGGGTAACGATGACGATGTTTTTAGTTTTCAATCCTTGTGCCATCGTGAGGATTGAAAAGAGTAAGAGGATTATGGTGAGGCTACTTTGCCTCACCATGAATAACTTTTTTATTCATGCAACAAATAAAGTATGTAAGGTTGAACTCATCGTTAGAGAAAGATTACATAACTTTTAACCTTTACGCTCAGTGTTAAGTGATTGTTGTTAGTACAGTAACTTGTACCTTAGAGTGATGAGTCTTTCCACAATCCATCCAATAACCCAAAAACTTAGTCAGACGAACAGATTTTGGTTTTCTCTATATGTCACGTTGGTTGCTTTCTGTTTATACACGTGCATCTTTGCATTCAGGAAAACCTTTACAGTAGGTACGTTTGAAGGGCTTAGTTACCTCGGAGTGAGCTATAAAGTCTGGCTGATTATTGCACAGGTTGTTGGGTACGGTCTTGCCAAATTCATTGGCATAAAAGTTATTTCAGAGTTACCCGCATTTCAACGCGCAAAGGGTATTGTTATCATGATCAGCATGGCCGGAATTTCCTGGTTTTTCTTTGCCATCACACCAGCACCCTATAATATATTTTTTCTTTTCACAAATGGCTTACCCCTTGGCATGGGCTGGGGTCTGGTGTTTGGTTATTTGGAAGGCCGAAGGGTAACGGAGGTTCTGGGTGCAGGCCTGTCGGTAAGTTTTATCTTTTCCTCTGGCTTTGCCAAATCGGTTGGTGGTTTTGTAATGAAAAACTGGGGTACTTCCCAGTACTGGATGCCTTTTGTATCAACCTGTTTGTTTCTCTTTCCTTTGCTTTTATTCTTATGGTTGTTGGATAAAATACCGCCTCCTTCTCCAATAGATGAAGAACTTCGCACCAAGCGACAACCAATGAATGCAGAAGAGCGAAAAAAATTTCTTTTTGCGTTTGCCCCAGGCTTAGTGCTACTTATTCTTACGTACATGCTGTTAACAGCTTTTCGCGATTTCAGAGATAATTTTTCGGCCGATGTTTGGGAAACTTTAGGATATGGAAATTCCCCTGAAATCTTCACCCAGACAGAAGTACCGGTCACGATCACAATTCTCATCATCATGGGAAGTATCATGTTTATTAAAAACAACCGTGTGGCCCTTATCATCAACCACCTGTTAATACTATTTGGGATGATTCTTGTTGGGGTATCTTCTCTTCTTTTTGATACCGGGCAGATCAGTGCTCCCACCTGGATGATCTTATTAGGACTCGGTCTGTACCTTGGCTACGTTCCCTTTAATAGCATTTTATTCGACAGACTAATTGCCACGTTCAAATATGTGAGCACCGTTGGTTTTTTGATTTACCTGGCGGATGCGTTTGGATACCTGGGAAGTATTGGGGTGATGATGTATAAAGAATTTGGCCAGGCATCGTTAAGCTGGCTGGACTTTTTTATTGGAGCGGGTTACATCATGTCGGTTGTTGGGAGTATATTGATTATTGGCTCGATGCTATATTTTTATTATAAACATCTTAGCCGGAAAATTGCTTGAGGCTATTCACCCAACGACTATTCATTCGATCCTATTGTCTTTTTTTTGGGAGTTAACAGGTTCTATATATCTGTCTTGAGGGATTTCGTTCACTATCTGCTGAATTTCATCTATCACGAACTCAAGTTCGCTAATACTATTGTCTATCAGCCTTTCAATATATTGCTTCTCGTTCTCATCAGATACAAGTTCGCGCAGCATGAACAATCCTTTGATCCGGCTAAAGGGTGCTCTTAATTTGTGAGCATTATAAAACGCATACTCCTTCAGTTTACTGTTTTGTTCTTCAATCTCACGGGTTCTTTTTGCCACTGTCTCTTCCAGGTTTTCATTCCAACCTGAAATTTTCTTATTCAGATCATGCAGCGATTCATTGCTTTGCACCAGCTCTTCATTCACGGCCGCCAACTCTTCCTTCTGGTCCTCAATAATAAGTTGGTCTTTTCCAACCTTATCAAACAAATTATCAATGGCACGCACAAGCGAAAAGGTGACCAAGGAAAATAACAGCCAGTACAAGATACCATCCAACAAGTAAATCCCGTCAGTAACCATTTCAATAATTGCCGGACTAGTTCCTTCCGCAAAAAATAGTAGCAAATCAATTGAGTAAATCAACAGTAAAAAATTCCCTATTATCAGCGGCCAAAAAAACAGTCTCTCATGTTTAATGGAGAACATAAGCTGGATAAGTATAGCATGAAAAATAATACCCACCGGAAATGCAAAATAATAATCAGAGGGAGAATGCTGATGCCAAATGGGAATAAGATGAAGCAACAGTGGCCAGGTTAATAGGAAAACCAGTCGCCCAATAGCTGATTGACCCAACTTGTTCAAATAGATGCCTAAGAGGCAAACAATAATTTCAACAATGAAAATAAACTGATCCCATTTCAGGTTTTGAACTGGTCCCAAATACGTTTTGATATCAATCAAAACAAAGGCGAGGTATACAATTGGAAGGGAAACGTATATGATGTTGGTATAGATAATCCTCCTGTTGAGGTGATCCAAATAATCAGTGCTGGTGCCCTGGTTAATTATCCGCTGAAGGAATTTCTCCATATACTTCAAAACAAATGCGAAAATAACTATTTAAATAGAGAAACTACTTCATCGGTATGTTCTCCAAAATGTGGCGGAGGCAGTAAACCGGTGGGCGGTAACCGGTCACCTATAACCTTCGCTACAAAACTCCTCACGCCAACAATCCCATCGGATTTAACCAACAGATCTTTCGCTTCTTTCATCTCAAATACTTCTTTTACATTCTGAATAATACCAGCCGGAATTTTATAGGCATGAATTTTCAAAAGTAATTCTCCCGCAATTAGACGCACAATGCATTCAGCTAACACGCGACCCAGTTCTTCTCGATTTTCAACGCGTCTATGATTGGTGGAGAATTTTTGTTCAAACATAAAGGGATCAATATTCAACACATGAAGCAAATCAAAAAACTGCCGATCACTACCCACGGCTAACAAAATCCGTTTTCCATCTTTGGTGAGAAACGATTCCCCGTACGGAGCAATGTTGGGATGCGCAGAGCCTTGTCGGGATGGAACCTTGCCAGCTACCAACCAATTGGTTGCCTGATTCGTTAGCGATGAAATAGCCGTTTGAATCAAGGATACTTCTACCAAACTTCCCTCATTCGTTTTCTCACGCTTCAATAACGCAAGCAACAATCCTTCCTTCAGGTGATGCCCCGCCAATACATCGACCAACGCCACGGGCATTTTTGTAGGTGTTCCGTCTTTCTCTCCGTTCAAATCCATAAATCCCGACTCCGCCTGAATCACGGCATCGTAACCAACACGGTCATTTTCGGAACCATAACCCGTGATTTGTCCGTAAATTAATTTTTGATTGTTTGCTTTTAGTTGTGCGTACGACACTCCCAATTTTTGAGCATCACCCGGTTTATAGCTGGCAATCACGATATCTGATTTTGCAGCAAGCTTTTGAACGATGGCTTTACCTTCCGATGTACTCAAATCAATGGCTACCGATTTCTTCCCCCAATTCACAGAACAGAAATAGGCCGAGCGATCATCAGTTTGTTCACCCACTCCTTTCCAGGTTCGGGTAATATCACCCCCGGTTTTGAGGTTCTCTATTTTAATGACCTCGGCACCC
>JANNQJ010000279.1:0-3321 GCA_031400675.1 Cyclobacteriaceae bacterium | reverse complement strand
CTTCTTTTTTTGATAGATGCTGAGCGTGTCCACCATATGGTGTTTTCTTTTCTTAAACTGAAAGGATACATCCCGGGTTTTAAATCTTTATTGCGATCTGTCTTTTCTTACAAAAACCCGCAACTCACCAGGCAAATATTGGGTCTTCGATTTGAAAACCCCGTAGGGCTTGCTGCCGGTTTCGATAAAGACGCCAAACTTATCGATGAGATAGCGTGCTTCGGCTTTGGATTTATTGAGATCGGAACACTCACCCCTCAACCACAGTCTGGGAACGAAAAGCCGCGGTTGTTTCGACTTCCACAAGATCAGGCACTGATCAACCGCATGGGATTCAACAATGAGGGCGTGCTCGCGGCAGTGGAAAGATTAAAGAAAAGAAAGAGTACGGTCATTATTGGAGGAAATATTGGTAAGAACAAAAATACGCCCAATGATAAAGCGCTTGATGACTACGCGTATTGTGTGGAGGCCCTCCATCCGTATGTAGATTATTTTGTTGTGAATGTAAGTTCGCCCAACACACCGGGGTTGCGTGAGCTACAGGAAAAAGAACCGTTGCGAAAATTGCTTGTGTATGTAAAAGCATTGAGTCAATCAAAACCGAACCCTAAACCTGTACTATTAAAGATTGCTCCCGATCTGACCGTTGAACAGTTGGATGATGTGATTACCATATTGAAGGAAACCAAAACCGATGGTGTGATTGCCACCAATACCACTATTTCAAGAGAAGGACTGGAAACGGAAAAAGGTGTAGTAGAAAAAATTGGTAATGGCGGCCTAAGTGGTAAGCCGCTGGCTGATCGATCGAATGACATGATTCGGTATTTGCGGAAACAATTAGGTAAGGATTATCCTATTATAGGTGTTGGAGGTATTATGTCAGTGGAGGATGCACTTGAAAAAATAAAAGCCGGTGCCGATCTCATTCAAATCTACACAGGCTTTGTGTATGAAGGGCCGGGATTTGTGAAACGGATCAACAGGGTACTTCTTTCCTGATCTGGAGCATACAGTAACGAATCTACATTACTCTTAACTATCGGTCTTTAGCGGTCTTTTAGCGTTTTCATTGATTTTTAGAATAACATTAACCCCGTAGTATCATAGTATTATTTTGATATTACGGGGTTGTTTATTTATAAGAGCAGCGTGGTAAAACGGAAATTAGAGAAGCAATTACTTCAATTGATCAGGCATTTTCCGGCTGTTTGTATTTTGGGACCCCGACAGGTAGGCAAGACTACTTTAGCGAAGCGGTTGACTCAAACTGTAAAAAAGCCCGTGCTGTATCTGGATTTAGAGCGAAATTATATGAACGGACAGGGCGTTAGGATTTGTTCACTGGCTGATTTTCTTAAGAAATATCTCCCTGCCTTATAAGTTTACATCGAAAAAAAGCCGGTGCCGATCTCATTCAAATCTACAACAGGCTTTGTGTATGAAGGTCCTGAGTTTGTGAAAAGAATTAATCAGGAGATCGCCAGACTTTCTTCATGATTGCAAACCTGCTAAAAGTTTTATTTCATTGGACAGGTTAGTACGCGCATTGTTCTCATACAGGTTTTGAAAATGTTCCGTTTTGAAAATAGTTTGCATTTCAAGAAACTTTCTTAGCACACTTGACCTTCCTTCATTATATATAGTGTCTGGAAAAATGGAGTATTCTTTACGAATGGACGCGCAGTATTGAAAATAAGTCTCCGAGTCAGTCCCTAAAATGCTGAGATCAGCATCTGTAAAAAGATTGGTATCGAGATCGTCACTTTTGTTGTGACCATTTGTTGCCAGTATATGACGTTTACACCTTTCAATTCGATTCGATTCAATTCAATGCTTAAGGATTGCATCACACGTTCAGCCCACGCTGCACTTCGTTCTTCATTATCGTTTCGCAAAACATCGTATACCATATCGTGACAGAAGATAGCAAACTGAATGATTTCCCAATCCTCAAACTTTTCTTTATAGGGTTCGAGGTTATCCATTAGATTTTGAAGGTGATTTAGAGAATGATAATCCCGGCTTGGTTGGGAGTAGTTTATTTTGATTTCATCCCACAGTCGGTTGATCATTACTTTATCCTTTGTGTAGGTTGAGATCAACTCGATGAATATTGAATCAATCGGTTTCACTAGTTTGTTTGTAACGAGGAATTCAGAAATCTAATTTAGTAAAAAATGTTGCTCAATGTAGATTTGGTGGATACCTTCGTTTACTATTGATAAATTAAAGAAAATGAAATCTTTCTGGTCTGGTTGCTTTACGGTAGCATTCCTTATTTATTCTATCGGTGCGAAGGCCCAGGACGAAACTGACGAAACTGAAAAAATTGACCTGTCGGCTATCCGGTGGCTTTCAGGAAAATGGGAGGGTAGCGGATATGCCGATCCTTATTTTGATCTAGTTACCAATTCGCTAAACAAATCTATTAGTCAAAATTTTGAACTTTCCATTCAATGCTCACCGGATAGTATTAGCATACTGTTAACAGGTAAGAGCCAAAAAGGAACTCCAAAAGTATATCTCCACGAAAGTCAAAGTGATGTTTCTTCTATTGATGAAAGGTTTGAAAAACGTATCAGGCTGTTGTACTTAAATCCCTATCGTGAAGGCGGCAGAGGGAATGATAGAGAGTTGTTAATCTACTGGGTCAATGAAAATCATATCAATCTTTCATTAACGTACTACGCAAGACCAAAGGAGAATTTGATTCTGCATGGGGCGTTCAGGAGGGTAAAAAATCCGTAGTCAAATGGTTAAATCTTATTCTTTTGATCCACGCGTACAATTCTAACGGCAATAGTTAGCCGTATTCACGATAATTTCCGATCCCTGCGCCAGAAAAGCAGATGTTGGCTTTTCATTTTTTAGAAACGCAAACCGGTCACCATAGACATCACCGAAATCTACATCTATCACATACTTTATCATCGGGTGAACTAGCCATCGGGGATGCTCCACTTTATATTCAAGCGTTTTTGAAGTATCAACTTTGGTGTAACCCCAATAGTGTTCTGTAATAAATTCTTCTTCACTGCCCACGGCAATCTCAATAAGGCTGGCTGAAGCGATTGCCTGAAACTTATTCCACTTACTTTTCTTCCAACTATATTCAACATGCAGTTTGTCACTCGCTTTTTCCCAAACATGGCTCATGGTCATGGTTTCGTAATTTTCATGATAGAGGGTATTGGCAATAAAAGTCAGTGCACCTCGGGGCACAATTTCTTTAATAAAAACCACCCCTCTTTTCCACTCCCCTTTGCTTTTATGGCGTACATAAAAGCGAAGGTTTACTTCCTCAAAGTTGATATG
>JANNQJ010000278.1:0-3755 GCA_031400675.1 Cyclobacteriaceae bacterium | reverse complement strand
TCATGAAACACCGGCCTGGCAAATTCATGGATCTGGCCCGTTTGAAAACTGGCCGACAGGTCAGGGTTTTGAAAAGTTCTATGGATTTATGGGTGGCGAAACCAATCAGTTTTTCCCGGGTGTTTGGAACGGTACCCTGCGAGCTGAAGTAGATACGGAAGATCCAAATTATCATTTTACGACCGATATGACGAACAATGCGTTGGAGTGGATGAAGGCGCAACAGTCGATGACGCCTGATAAGCCTTTCTATATGTATTTCGCTCCCGGAGCTTGTCATGCTCCACATCATCCACCGGCTAGTTATGTTGATAAATACAAAGGTAAATTTGATGGCGGTTGGGATGAGTTGCGTGAAAAAACATTGGCAAAACAAATTGAAATGGGTATTGTGCCCAAGGGAACTAAATTGGCGCCTACCGATGCTTTTATAAAACCCTGGAACACCTTAACTCCTGTACAGAAAAAAGTATATGCCCGTCAAATGGAAGTGTATGCCGCCTTTGCTGAGCATACCGATGATCAAATTAGCCGGTTACATGATTACGTTGAATCTACGGGAGAATTAGACAATACTGTTTTCATTTATATTTTGGGCGATAACGGTGCCAGTGCTGAAGGATCTGCCAATGGTTTGTTTAATGAGAATACCTACTTCAACGGTGTTCCGGAAGATATCAATGATCTTGAAAAACAGTTGCCGAAATTTGGTGGTCGTGAATCGTACGGTCATTTTGCCGCAGCTTGGGCTATAGCAGGCAACACACCATTTGGATGGTCGAAGCAAATTGCTGGTGATTTTGGCGGAAGCAGAAATGGGTTGATAATCGAATATCCTAAAATGATAAAAGATAAAGGACAAATAAGAGATCAGTTTCATCATGTAATTGACATTGCCCCAACCATTTTAGAATTGTGTAATGTGCCACAGCCAACACTTGTAAATGGCGTAAACCAAGAACCGATTCAGGGAGTGAGTATGGTAGCAACATTTACCAATGCAAAAGCACCGGAAACGCACAAAGTTCAATATTTTGAAATTGCTGCTAACAGAGGGATTTATAATGATGGCTGGATAGGAAGAGTTGTTCATAGAGCAGCTTGGGAAACAACACCTCGTCATCCATTATCGGAAGATGTTTGGGAGCTTTTTAATGTAAAAGAAGATTTTAGCATGAGCACCAATGTGGCGGCAGCGAATCCTGAAAAAGTAAAAGAAATGAAGGAGTTGTTTGCAAAAGAAGCGGTGAAATACAAAGTGTTTCCCTTAGATGACAGAAGTGTTGAAAGATTAAATCCGGAAATAGCAGGAAGACCTGATGCCATGAAGGGTAGAACTAAAATGACTTTGTATGCAGGTATGGGTGGCATGCAGGAAAATGCGTTTATTAATATTAAAAACAAAAGCTCCGTATTTACGGCCGATGTAACCGTGCCAGCGAATGGTAATGGTGTAATAATAGCTGTTGGTGGTGCATTTGGAGGATACAGCTTGTACTTGATAAAAGGCGTACCCATGTTTACCTACAATTGGGTTGGTAAAACACAGTACGATGTAAAAGGCACAAAAGCATTAAGCCCAGGCAAACATACCATTGTATTTAAGTTCGATTATGATGGTGGTGGTTTGGGTAAAGGAGGAAATGGAACTTTCCTTATAGATGGTGTTGAAGCCGGAAAAGGAAGAATTGACAAAACCAATCCTAACATGATTAGTTTAGATGAAGGCGCTGATGTTGGAATGGATGAAGCTACCAACGTAAGTGAAAATTACAAAGCCGGCAAACTAAGTAAGTTTAATGGTGAGATCACACAGGTTACTGTAGAAATTAAGTAATTTCTACAGAAATAAATAACTACACCAACGGTCATCATTTTGATGACCGTTGGTTTTTTTAATAAAATATTAATGAAGCAGCCATTCAAGTTTACTATATTATCGTTTGCAGCCATCGCTGCTTTTGTTTTCGCTTGCAACCAGCCTCAAGCCAAAACGGACAATGCAAGACAGGAAACAGTTGTTGCGATTGATCCGCTTCCATCATGGAATGAAGGTGCATCAAAACAATCCATCATTGACTTTGTAAAGAAAACAACAACAGAAGGCAGCGCAGATTTTGTTCCTGTTGCTGATCGCATCGCGTGTTTTGACAATGACGGAACACTGTGGAGTGAGCAACCAATTTATTTTCAATTGGCGTTTGCCTTGGATCAGGTGAAAGTGTTGGCACCACAACATCCCGAATGGAAAACAAAGCAACCTTTTAAGGCATTGCTGGAAGGCGATTTAAAAACGGCATTGTCGGGTGGCGAAAAAGCGTTGATGGAAATTTTGATGGTTACTCATTCAGGCATGACCACCGAAGAATTCGAAAAAACGGTGAAAGACTGGATGGCAACAGCCAGGCATCCTATTTCAAAAAAGCATTACAATGAAATGATCTACCAACCCATGGTCGAGTTACTGAACTACCTGCGGGCAAACGGATATAAAACATTCATTGTTTCAGGAGGAGGTGTTGACTTCATGCGTCCATGGGTTGAACAGGCGTATGGAATTCCTCCCGATCAGGTTGTTGGAAGTTCAGGAAAAGTAAAATACGATACCATCGATGGGCAACCCGTATTGATCAAGCTCCCTGAAATCAATTTCATTGATGACAAAGAAGGCAAACCCGTGGGCATTCATCAACACATCGGCAAGCGTCCGGTCTTTACTGCAGGAAATTCCGATGGTGATTATGCCATGCTGCAATGGACTTCCACAGCAACAAGCTCTCCGCGATTTGGAATGATTGTGCACCATACGGATTCAGTTCGTGAGTGGGCTTACGATCGTCAATCGCACATTGGTAATCTTGAAAAGGGATTGGATGATGCAGCTAAATACAATTGGGTGGTGGTGGATATGAAGGGAGATTGGAAAAAGATTTATCCTTAAACGATTTTTTATGAAAACACTCCTCACTCTAACGGCATTTATTGAAGCTGCTACCGGGCTGGCACTATTTGCCATACCATCGGTTGCTGTTTCCATATTATTAGGTGCTTCCCTCACCGAGCCCAGCGGAATTTTTTTGGGCAGAATTGGCGGGGCAGCGTTAATCTCTTTGGCAGTTGCCTGCTGGCTTTCACGAAATGATATAAAGTCTTCAATTGTCATGATCAAATCGTTGGTACTCTATAATGGAGGAGCCACATTACTTCTTGCCTATGCAGGACTAATTGAACATTTTTCCGGATTGGGCCTGTGGCCTGCTATTTTGTTACATGCAGGATTGCTGGTATGGTGTGTACAGTCCCTTCGGAATAAACAGGCGTAGAAATAACAAGCTATCCAATACCTAATCCTGTAAAGTAAAAACGGTTATCTTACTTCTTAATATAACCCTCTAGCATGAACCGGCTTACTCCCTTACTCATCGTTTCCATTTTTCTCTTTGCGACCTGTCAACCCAAAGAGACTTCCAATGTTGCCGATGCCATTTATTATGGTGGAGATATTTTAACCATGGAAGGCGATAGTGCTACCTATGCAGAAGCAGTTGCTATAAAAGATGGCAAAATAGTTTTTGTAGGTGCCAAAGCCGATGCAGAAAAATTGCAAGGTGATAGTACCATAATAAATGACCTCCAAGGTAAAACCATGATGCCCGGTTTTATTGACCCACATTTGCACCCTATTCTAGGTTCGGTAATATTGAATACAAGTTTTGCCTCACCGTTTGAATGGAATTTTCCATGGGGAAAAGTAG
>JANNQJ010000277.1:0-2072 GCA_031400675.1 Cyclobacteriaceae bacterium | reverse complement strand
CCCTTTTTGGCCAGGAAATCCAAAATGGTATTATGGCCTACGTTCAGCTTTCGCGATGCTTGACCTAACCGTATCATCTTTTCTTCTGCCATGCTCAAATATCTTGCTTTTTAACTGATTATTAAGATTTCCCTATGATTAAGAAATTATTCAAACTCTTTCTTCAATACGTTAAGTAAGCCTTCTACTGTCTCTTCTTCAAGATCAGTTCTACGGACAAGCTCTTCTTTGTTTAATGCCAAAACACTTTTAGCACTGTCCAGACCTATTCTCTTCAACTCATCGATCACCCAACTTTCGATCTCATCTCCAAATTCGTCCAGGTCAACGTCTTCTTCTTGGAGAGTATCAACATCTCTAAAGACATCAATTTCCATTTCTACTAACCTGCTTGCCAATCGAATGTTCAAACCTCCCTTACCAATTGCGAGCGACACTTGATCAGGGCGCAAGTGAACTGAAACCCTGCCATTTTCTTTATCTATTTTAATGCTTGATACTTTAGCGGGACTTAATGCACGAGTGATATATAGTTCTAGATTTTCTGTGTAGTTAATTACATCAATATTTTCGTTTTGCAGTTCTCTTACAACCGCATGAATGCGTGATCCTTTCATACCCACGCAAGCTCCTACTGGATCGATGCGATCATCGTATGATTCCACTGCAACTTTTGCTCTTTCCCCTGGCTCACGAACTACTTTTTTTATAGTTATTAATCCGTCAAATACTTCCGGCACTTCTTGTTCGAAAAGTCGTTCTAAAAAAACGGGGGAGGTGCGGGAAAGTATAATTTTTGGATTGCCATTAACCATCTCTACTTTATGTACGATCGAGCGAACGTTTTCTCCTTTGCGATAGCGATCCTTAGGAATCTGCTCGTTTCTTGGAATAGCAATCTCGTTTCCTTCTCCATCAATAAGAAGTACCTCACGGCTTAGTACTTGATATACTTCGCCCGTGATGATCTCACCTACGATATCTTTATATTTTTGGAATAAAATATCTTTTTCAAGGTCTTTTACCTTTTGCAAAAGTGTTTGGCGTGCTGTGGTTACAGCCCTGCGACCAAAGTCTTCTAAGTGAACTTCCTCTGCCACTTCTTCGCCAACTTCAAAATCAGGTTCAATCTTTTGAGCTTCCGATAAACTGATCTTATCATGTTCCCATATATCTTCAGAATCATCGTCTACAATTTCGCGAAAGCGCCAGATTTCCAGGTCTCCCTTATCGGCATTTACGATGATATCAAAGTTGTCGTCCTGCACATACTTCTTTCGAATCATGTTACGAAAAACATCCTCGAGGATGCGGATCATAGTGGGACGATCGATGTTCTTTTGCTTAGCAAAATCTGCAAACGATTCTATCAGGGTTGAGGTATCCATCATTGTTCTGTTATTTAAACGAAACCATTACAAATGCTTTTTCAATATGTTCAAACGGAATTTCAATTGTTTTTACTTCTATTCTTTTGCCTTCTTTAATTTCTTGCTGAAGGACAATTTTTTGATCATTCACTTCAGCTAGTTTCCCTTCTACCAACTCTTTACTTTTTGTGTGAACCTTAAATCCTCGCCCAACATTTTTATAATATTGACGCTTCAGCTTAAGGGGATGATCCAACCCTGGCGTAGTAACTTCAAGTGTATAATTATCATCGATTAACCCGGATTCGTCCAGCATTTTCGACAATGCACGGCTCACTCTCGTACATACTTCAATACTTACTCCCTTATCTCCATCCAATATCACTAATACCCTTGCACCTGCCCTGGAAGAAATGATCGCTTCTACCAGAAAAAGACTTTCATCAGCCAGACAGCTTTGTGCTAATTCGCGGACTTTATCGATCAAATCCATACAACTTCGCTTCTTACCAACATTTACCTTTTCAACACTTAACGCCTGCAACATGAATCACCCAAATTTCTTCGGTGGCTACGTTGTACCGGTATAACTGTCAAATAAAAGAGGGGACTTTTCGGTCCCCTCTGTGCTACTGATTAGAAGTTGATGCAAAGCTAGCTGATTTTTACTTTATCACAAATTATTATGTTCTTTGATTTCTA
>JANNQJ010000276.1:0-3584 GCA_031400675.1 Cyclobacteriaceae bacterium | reverse complement strand
ATTTTAAGTTTACAGCCTCTGAGGAATCGGTCTATATTTTTACAACCGTTGGCATGGAACCCTGGGGACGAATTGGCGTGGGTGTTTTCGAACTTATTGCATCTGTATTGATCCTGATAAACACAACAGCCTGGCTGGGAGCCTTGTTAGCCTTAGGTTTAATGGGGGGAGCCATCATGATGCACTTCACTATTTTAGGAATAGAAGTACAGGGCGATGGTGGTCAGTTATTTTTGTATGCGGTTATTGTTACCGTTAGCGCTGTAGTTGTATTGCTTTATAACAAAACAAAGATCACTGACCTGCTCAAGAAAATATCAGGTAGGAGTTAATTTTTTACTCCCTGTAAAGCTTTTTCAAGAGTTTCCTGTACGGTAGGTTGATCCTTCAGTGCTTCTTTGAGCCCTTCCGTTAAAAAAGTGGGAATTTTTTCACCTTTGTTAATCTTTGATTTTACATCCTGAATCATTTCTAACACATTTGATTTACCTTCAAAAGCATCCAAACTATTAACGTTTTTTTCCAACATTTCCCACGCGATCATTTTTCCTGAGTTTCCGGTGGATGGTACTGGTTTTTGATTTCTGGTATTGTCATCAATGCACGTATTATAGGCATCAATTATTTTGTTTATTCTTGACTCCTTTAACTCACCTGATTGAATGCGTGATGCTACTTCCGGGCAATCACCGAGTAATCGAGTCATTGCTTTTTTAAAGCCGAGGTTAGGCACCTCCTGACCAGCGCCATCCTTTTTTAGAAGGTAACGTCCATCCCAATTTTGTTCAGACAGCTGAAACGCATATAAACTCAGGTATCCGCTTTTCAATACTTTCATATACGTGTACCCCTGTGCTGTGCGGATGGGAAAGTAAAGTTCATTCTTCATGCAGAATGCGAGTGTCTGCAGAATGGAGTATACCTTTTTGCCATCATCGGTTGTCACCTGCACTTTCTTCTCTATTCCAAAGTTTAAATATTTCACCTTACCTTTTAACGTATCGTTTTTCGTGGTCACCACAAAATCCGTCTGCGCGGTAGTCATTTGATAACCGAGTAGGCAAATTATAATAAAGAGAACCCATTTCACTTTCATAAGATTTTATTCAATCAATTCGAAAGATAGACTTCACGGCCTGCTCTCTGCTATAACCGGTAAAGGAATTTTATTTTTGTTCTATTTGCAGTGGTTCCGATTGGAATTGATTTTTCATTCCGTTTTATTAGCAACCTTATTTTTGAAACTCTTATGATCCAATACAATCCCAAAACCTGGTTTTCACTTGTTTTCCACTCATACAGCAGGTTTGTTGTTAAAACCATGTTACCAGCCCTCATTTTCATGGGCATTTTTACCCTGGCCGTATGCCTGGTGATGCTGGAGTACTTTGAGTTTAACAGTTCGCATTTTCAAAATACTACAGCTTTACACTCGCTACTTGGTATCGTGTTGGGTTTGTTCCTGGTGTTTAGAACCAATTCGGGTTATGATCGTTGGTGGGAGGGAAGGAAGTTGTGGGGTTCCATGGTCAACAGCACGCGCAATTTTGCACTGAAACTCAATGCATACCTTGACAGCGATGATAAAGAAACCAAAAGTTGGTTTGCCCAGATGATCCCGAATTTTGTAATCGCTTCCAAGGAGCATCTGCGAAAGGGTGTTCAAATCACCGAGTTGGACATTACAGATAATAATTTTCTAGATAAAATTAAAGCGGCTAAACATAAACCTAACATCATTGCCGGCATGTTGTATTCAAAGGTGAATGATTTATACATCCACAAGAAATTGTCAGGAGATCAATTTCGCGTTTTGGATAAAGAGATGAAAGATTTCATTGATATTATTGGTGCGTGTGAACGGATTAAAAGTACGCCCATCCCATATTCATACTCCATGTTTATCAAGAAATTTATCTTCATTTACATCATCACACTTCCTTTCGGTTTTGTAACCACATTCGAATACATGACCATCCCTACCGTATTGCTAGTAACGTTTGTATTGTTGAGTGTCGAGTTAATTGCAGAAGAAATTGAAGACCCTTTTGGCCGCGATATCAATGATTTGCCCACCGATGACCTGGCAGGAAAAATTAAGGATAATGTTCGGGAGATACTTTTATAGCCCCAGGTAGCTGTTATTCAAGTCAATTGATTTGGAATACCTATTTGTTTTAGGGATTTAGTTTAATATCTTTCACTAACTAACTAAACCTTTTTATGAAGAAAGTTTTACTAAATCTAATTTTGCTATTGTTTGTCGGTGTGCAGGCAATGGCACAAACACGCGATGTTTCGGGTGTAGTCACTGACAAGGAAAATGGTTCACCCCTTGCAGGTGTAAACGTGGTAGCAAAAAACACGGGTACAGGAACCGCCACGGGTAGTGATGGTAAATTTACCTTTGCTGTTCCAACTTCAGTTACTTCACTTGTGATTTCGTTTGTTGGCTTTGCAACGCAGGAAGTAGCCACGTCACCCTGGCTGCAGAGGAATGGAACGCGCAGAGCAGGGCGCAGGGGCTGTTGTGGGACGGAGACCAGGCCAGGAAAGTCGTGACTTGGTTCGAGAACGTCGACCAGAGCTTCACCCAGCTCGAGCTTGAGTTCGTGGAGGCGGTGCGTCGACGCCTGCAGCGAGCACGTCGCTCGAAACAGGCGCTCCTGCTCGCGGTCGGCCTGGTCTTGGCGACGCTCTTCGTTTGGCTTGCCGCGCGCGAACGGCGGGTGACGGCCGAGCTTGGAAAACAGCGCGAGCTTGCCAAAGCGGCCCAGCAAAAGTACGCCAGCGAAACTGCGCGCCTGTACGCCGATCGCTTTTGAAAACGTCGTTGTCGTTTCCTTTTTATCGAAGATCACAAAATCAATCCCGTAGCGAATCAATTTACACGCCAAAGCCAGTCCGGTCGGTCCCGCGCCGACAATGATCACATCCGTCTTTTTCATTCGTTAATTATCACTCAAAACTTTTTATCCGCACAATTGGCGCAAAACTTCTGAAATGTTTTTTTGCTTTTTGACACTATTTACCAAAGGGAGGAATTTTGTATGAAAAAGATTGCGAGTTTAATAATTTTTACAGCATTTTTGTTGGTTGGATGCGGCGAAAGCCATACGTATTCGGGTGTGATGAAACGAACCGGATCGGAGGGCAAGGTCAGTGTCACAATCAAAAAACAATCTGAAAAGGAAGCGACGATGACGATTGCCCGCGACGGCAGTAACGATCCCGGATTATTTCTGGCGGATTGCATCTATCCGATTAAATTACAGTTGGACGAATTTCAAGGTAAAAATTACTGGAGTCCGAATTTCTGCGCACTGAAAGGCGAATTTGGCGAAAAAACGGTTTCTCTTTCTGCAAACGCCGGGGAATTTCAGGTTGACGGTAAACAATTGATGATGAAAATCTACGCCACGAACGACACAGACAGCAACAAATCGGTATTCGAGTTTACCGGAACAGAAAAATAAAGGAGAAAGTTTATGAAAATTTTATTGATAATTTGTTCATTTTTTATGTTGTCAACCGTCATATTTGCCCAAAAGACAGAGCCGACCGTGTGGACGGTCAAAAGTGTC
>JANNQJ010000275.1:0-12726 GCA_031400675.1 Cyclobacteriaceae bacterium | reverse complement strand
GCAACTGCCGGAACTTTACGAAGTTCAGGTACATGCCGGTAAAGAGCATCACCATGCCATGGCTCAAAGTACTTATCCATTTTGGCAAAAAACTCCTTGCGCTTGGCTTCATCAGGCCAATGTGCCTTCTCCAACTTTTCATTTTCCTCAGCTGATTTTTCCATGTCAGAAAGGGAACTGTACACAAACGCTTCAATGTAGTCACGGCCATCGGCACCCCAACGGTGTCGGCTAGGGTAATAGCCTTTCAACAATGTGTTTTTCATAGTTACGTTCTGATTGTATTCATTGATCAGTTCAGCAAATTCACCGACTTTCGCATCAACAGGAAAAGTCCTACGGCTCGTACGGATGTAATAGATGTGCTGAGTCGTTCCGGTTAAGTGTTTAGTATTGGGTAAAATAGTACGAATCTCATCGGAGTGCTCGGAAGTATAAAATGAAGCGGACTTGTCCAGAAATACTTTGCGCTGTGCTTCATCTGGCCAGGCAGCTTTTTCAAGTTCCGCATTTTTTACGCCTGCCTTTTCAATGTCATCCCAGGTACGATAGGTAGCTGAAAATAACACCTCCGAGTTGTCGTCCGTATAAAAGTGCACCAATGTATTGGCCCCAACGATCAGGTCATTCTTTTGCGTGACTTTATCAAAGTATTCTTTTTCATGGGCTTTCCATTGATCAAGCGTAAACTCCGCTTTCGGATTAAAATGGAAACGTGTCACGACAAGGAATTGAGGGTCATTTTGACCCCATGCGAGCGATGGCAATATTGCCAAGCAAAGCATAATAATACTTTTAGGCATTTTAATAGACATACGTTAAGGGTTTAGGTTATGAAAGGTTAACATGAGTAATGTAATGAATAATTAGTAATTAACTTGGTCTCATCGTATTAATCCTTTCGAAACGAGTTGAACAGATGCTAATGAAAAGAGTAATCGTTGTAGGAGCCACTTCTGGCATTGGAAAAGAACTTGCAAAATTATTGGCAGCCAATAATTATAAAGTTGGCATCACCGGCAGAAGAACAGCATTGCTATTGGAATTGAAACAACAAAAGCCCAATCATTTCATTGTCAAAACATTCGACATCACTGACACCGAAACAATTTCTCCATATTTAGAAGAAGTGGTAAACGAACTGGGTGGACTTGACTTGCTGGTGTTAAGCTCAGGAACCGGTGACTTGAACGATTTGTTAGATTTTGAAATTGAAAAAAGAACTATCGATACAAATGTTACAGGCTTCACATGTATTGCAGACTGGGCTTTTAACTACTTTGAAAAACAGAAGGCAGGACATCTTGTAGCAATCAGCTCTATTGCGGGAATTCGCGGAAGCAGAACAGCGCCATCCTATAATGCTTCAAAAGCATTTCAGATAAATTACCTGGAAGGTTTAAGGCAAAAGGCATCTAAACTAAAAATGCCCATTATAGTAACGGACATCCGACCTGGATTTGTGAACACGGCCATGGCTAAAGGCGATGGCCAATTTTGGGTAGCATCTGCGGAGAAAGCAGCGTTTCAAATTTTTAATGCTATCCGAACAAAGAAAAAGGTTTTCTATGTTTCAAGACGCTGGAGTCTGATCGCGTCAGTACTAAAATTAATACCGCGTGTGTTTTATGAACGATTATGATTGTTCTTCAAACCATTCGTTTAAACTAAATTATGTATTCTAATTTTTAGTTTGATTAAGCTTTATAACTTGCTGCAAAGTGGTACAGCATGCGTCAGAAAATAATCCAACTCGCTTTGGTCGTTCACGATTATGATGAAGCCATTGAGTTTTATACCCATAAATTAAACTTCACTCTTGTTGAAGATACACCGTTAACCGAAACAAAACGATGGGTATTAGTTGCCCCACCCGGCTCGTCAGGATGCAACTTGCTTCTTGCTAAGGCCGCCAACGCTGAGCAGCAAAGTAGAGTGGGTAACCAAACAGGTGGACGCGTATTTTTATTTCTTCACACGGACGATTTCTGGAGAGATTATAATTCCATGAAGGAAAAGGGAATCTCATTTGTGCGCCAACCATCTGAAGAACCTTACGGGACAGTAGCCGTCTTCAGCGACCTGTATGGCAACCTATGGGATTTGATTGAACCAAAATAAATCTTTGTCAGGTCGAGGTATTCGAACCCCAATTTCTGATCAATGCTTCCAACGAAGCTTGAAGAATAACAATGTTGAAGCTAACATGAGCGTAACCACATTGGCCAAGATCACAGGCAGGTCATTGATCAGAATTCCGTACGCTAACCACAGACCTACACCTACTGTAAAAATAGAAAACATGCCCAGCGAAAGGTCCTTCGCGGAACGTGATTTCCATGTCTTTAACACTTGCGGTAAAAAGGCAATTGTGGTAAAAGCACCTGCCACCAAACCCAATAAACTTATCATGTTCATATACTGTAACTAATCAATACAAAGGTAACGAAATGAATCCATTCGGGTTCGTTTGGTGTAAGGTTACTTGTCCATAGGATGTTTAAATCGATTGCGGAAAAATCTTTGAACCTCGAAAATCTTAAATATCCAATTTCTTCAACTTCAAATAGCTGAAATAATTAAACAGGATTGTCCAGATTAATGAAATAATAATGGCACTGGCAGCAACATAATCCTGAATCTCCTGAAATGCATATCGTGCAAAAGGCATAGAGATCAGGTTGGTCATAGATTGCATCGGGAAAAACTGGTGAGAACCTTCCCAACTGTCGGGCAAATTCACTTTGATGATTGCTTCTACCATTTGCGATAGCATGAGCAGAATAATCGTGAGGCCGGAACGCTGAATCACCATGCCCAGCAATAAGGCATAGGAAAGAAATGAAAACACTTCCAGGAAGTATGCCGGGAAAAATTCCAGGTCTGATAACACGTTGCTGAGAACGATTTCCGGTGAATAGATAATACCTGTCACCAACGCGATCACAAATATCATGGCCACACTCATTAAGCTAAGCAACCCATTGGTAAGAATCTTTGATAAAATGAATTCCCAGCGGCTCATTCCATCAATGATATTCTGCCGGATGGTGCGATAACTGAATTCATTTGTAACTGAAATCACCACCATGATACCCAGCACAATTTTAAAAAAGCCGCTGATGTATAAAAGGTTTTGCCACACATCCGGAAAATGATACAGGGGTATGCGGTTGATATTAAGGGAAGCACCAAACTCAGCACCTTTACTGGTCAGCCATTTGAGAACTTCCATCCCACTGGCTGTTACAAATGCCAGTGTCAAAAAATATAATCCGCACACTACCCAAAAGGTACGGTAGCTGGTAAGTTTCTTAAGATCTACTTGGAGGAGATGAAGCATACTGATTTCTAATATTGGTTAATTTGCCTCTGCCAGGATTTCTAAAAATTGCTTTTCCAGGCTTTTCTTCTTTGTAACTAAATGAGATGCCGTTACGCCTTTATCGAACAAGAATTTATTCAGGTCCTTACTATGAAAACCATCGCGCAAGGAAACCTGATAGAAACCATTATCACGATTGATCCCGGAAGTACCTGAAAAGGCAAGGAGCATTTCATTCAGGTTTTCTACATCCGCATTTACTTCTACTGTTTCCGCACCTTTACCCACATCGTCCACAGGGCCTGTGTGTACCATGGTACCCTTTTTCAAAATGGCAAAATGCGTGCACACTTTCTGCACTTCATCCAATAAATGACTGGCCAGGATGATGGTCTTTCCGTTTGAAGCAATCTTTTTAATGATCTCCCGAATTTCCGCAATACCCATCGGGTCAAGGCCATTCGTGGGCTCATCGAGAATCAATACAGTAGGATCATTCAGCAAAGCTGATGCAATGGCTAACCGTTGCTTCATACCCAATGAATACGTTTTGTACTTATGATCTTTGCGATCGGTAAGTTCTACCAGTTCAAGCACCTTTGGAATATTTTCAGAGGGGCATTGTTTTATCATGGTGTTAAGCTCAAGATTTTTTTGACCGCTGAGATACGGGTAGAAAATGGGATGCTCCAGAACTGCTCCAATTTTTTTTCTTAATTGATGTGTAGGCGGTTCACCAAACCAGGAAAACTCTCCTGCGGATGGATTGGTTACACCCATTAACATTCCTAACGTGGTTGTTTTTCCGCTGCCATTCGGTCCTAACATGCCGAATACCTGACCTGCCTTTACTTCCAGGTTAAGCGTATTGACCGCCCGAAGTTTTCCAAAATCTTTAGTCAGGTTACGGATTGAGAGTACAGTTTCCAATGTGACGATTGTTAATTAAGCAAAGATGGTATTGTTAACGGGTTTTTTTCAATCAAGGTTGACATTAATCGTTGTCCTAATCATCATCTTTTCCCTTTGCTTTATCATCATGCCGGCTGGTGAAATCCCTAATTTTCTTTCCGATATCAGAACTACTTTCAATTGTACTGTACAGTGAAGTTACCTTGTCTAGAGCGATACTTCCCACAATATCAAGTACGTACAGACTAGCTGAATCATTAACCAACACCACCATACCTTTCGTTTTTCCTGCATTCTCCTTCAGGTATACATCAAAATTTCTTCCCTGGTATCGGCTGGTCATAATCTCTTCAAATGCTTCTCCTTTATAACCACTCACCAGTTTCTTATAGTCGGCAGCACCAAATGCATTGGCTTTGTCAATCATCAGAAATTTCATTTTTTCAATATCCTTGATCAACTCATCAAAAGCCTTATCATCCGTTTGGTTCAGCATCCGAAGGGTATTATTATAAAAGAACAGTGACAAGGACTCATTGTATTTTTTATGAAGGGTCTCGGTAGTTTTGCTTTGGGCAAAAACACTGGACGAAACAAATAATGCAGCTAACAGGAAATTTAATTTTTTCATAGGAGGGTCTAAATAAAGAGTAAGCAGCATGCAGTTTCGGTCTTTCAACTGCATTCTGCCTACTGCCTACTTTTTATAAAAATAACTAATTCTTCTTCTTATCGTGATCGTGAATATTTTCTAACTCCTTTAATCCATCCACATTCATCTTACGTCCGATACGTGAAATTTGTTTTAAGTCGATCTCACCAAATAAGCTGAGCAGCATAAAATCATCCGTGCCACCCATCACCATCAGCAACTCATTAATCTTACCACCCGATTCGCGGATGAAGAACTTCATATCCTTATCCTTATCGCGCACGGACATCAACTCTTCATAATCCTTTCCTGAAACCAGTCCAAATGCTTCTTTATATAAGGCCCTGGCATCGCTTGTATTTTCTTTACCCAGAACCTTTAAGCCCTTCAACTTACTTATCGCATCAATCAACTCCTGATCTTCTGGAGTTTCAACCTCCATGTTTGTAATCAGACTAAACATTTTGTTGGAGATAGTCGCAGTGGTGAACGACTCATCGGTAGCATACTTGGTAAAAAACTTGTTGATCGCATCGCCCTGTGCATACACTCCCGTACCCACAGCCATCACAATTAAAAGTGCAATTATCTTTTTCATATTCTTTAGTTTCATAGTTATTTTATAATTCTGTTTTATCATCTGTTTTTGTTTGAATCTTATCCTGCGCTTCGTTTAGTAAGTTTATTTTCTTGGCCTGTTGTTCTGCTCTCCCAAATCCTTTCGAAATCATCAGTAGCGCCTTCTTCGTTTCTTCTAGTGCCTTCTGAGGATCGTCATACGTATCTTCCATCGCTACCGTATCATTCTTTCTTATCTCTTCTCGCACAAAAAATACTGCCACCACCAACACCGCTACACCCGCTGCAATACGAAGACTGGTTTGCAACAGATTTGTTACTTTCCCTTTCGGTTTTTTTAATCGTCCCAGTATAGTCTTGTCAAACTGTTCGTTGACTGACTTGTTTTTTTGTTGTTCGAAGTAGTGGAAAAGATCAGCGGTCGCTTTCAATTTCTCCGATACATTCTCGTTGCGGAAATATTCGTGTAACTGCTGCTCTTCTTCTAACGAAGTTTCACAGTCCCAATATTTCTGCAGTAATTCTTCTAGTCTTTTAGAGTCCATACGCATTGATCTTCAATAGTTTTTCTCTTACCGCATTCCGTGCTCTGAATAGATTTACTTTTACCTGGTTCATATCAAGCTCCAGAATGTCGCAAATCTCGTTGTACGTGTACCCCTCCACATCGCGGAGGTGAATAACCTGTCGCTGCTTTTCAGGCAGCGCAGCAATTAGTTGACTTACATGTTGCATACTTTCACCCATTTCTGTTTTAACATCCGGTGTTCCGTCAGCATGTTGAACATCGTAGCTTTTATCAAGTGAATCGGTTCCCTTTCGTTGTATGGCCCTGAGCCTATCGAGCGAAAGATTTTTGGTGATTCGCATGCACCAGGCTTCCATATTTTGGATACGGTCCAATTGTTCGCGCCCATTCCAAACCCGGATAAACACTTCCTGCACTACATCCTTCGCATCGTCATCATTGCCCAACATCCGCAAGGCAAAGCGAAAAAGCTTGTTTTTGGCAGGTAGAACGCGATTTTGAAAAGATTCCAAATTCATTTATTCAAATCCATTAGCTAGACGTGGTGATAAACACAATGTTACAGGGTAAAAAAATATTATTTAACAAATTGCCGGGCCTGTCCCGGCATCTCACCCTTCAACTTTTGTACATTGAATAAGGGGGATCGCGGCACAAAGCCGCGAAGTATCAATCATTTCTTCTTCTTAGCCTTCGCCTCTGTAATCAACTTCGTGTCTACATTCCCACGGGTGATGTATTCATAATTTCCTTTTCCCGTTACTGACAGTTGTTTTAAGTTTTTGGCCGATAATGTTGTCTTACCAAAGTTGAACACCGTAATGAAAATATCCTGCCCGGAAAATTTCTTCACCAAATCAAAGGTTTCCTCACTAACCGGAAACTCTCCATCAGTCGCTAAAATGATTCGGTTATTACCTCCGCGGATGTAATTTTTGTCCGCTACTTCATAGGCAAGCTCAACACCGGCATTTCCATCCGTTTTACCTTCTGACTTCAATCGCTCAATCACATTTTTGATTTTCTCTTCTTCTTTAAAAGAGATCGGTTGCAACGCAACCTTAGCTTTTCCTGAAAAAGTTACAATCGATACCTCATCTTCCGGACGCATCATTTTAAGTAACAGTAATACCGATTTTTTCAATAGTGGTAACTTATCCGGGTTGTTCATGGAACCAGATACATCCAGCAACAACACCATGTTATTAGTCGCATAACCTTCCATCGACATGAGGTTTTCTCCGGGAGTTGATACGTACACAGTATCGCGCTTCTCTATATAGACAGTATCCTGACGGACAGTCTCAATCCGAATAATATCTGTTATCCGCACGGTATCATGAATAACACGGCCTGAAGGATCGAGCGCAACCGGATGCTTTTCAGGATTGATGATTTGTTGTTGTGTCTCTGGTTCGATAGCAGGTTTTACAACCGCTTGCATTTTTTCTTTTGTAAAGTCGGGGTAGCGCATCACAAACAACTCTGACTGATTAACAACCTGCAACAGTGGCACCGGGGCCAGCTCGGCAAACCGGTTGTACTCTTCTGCAATACTTTGGTTATAGGTATAAATAAGGGAGTTATAGGGATGACGATTCGGGTCGTTTAGTGTCTTCGTTTTGATTTTAGCAATATTCTCACTGAAGAGTCGCGAGTATTCTGCAATATCTTCGTAAGGTGAGTACGGACAATTGCCGTTATATCTACCCAACTTTTGAATTCCTTTTAGATTGGTGAACTCATTAACCATGAGATTACGCCAATGCTCATCGATTTTTTGTGTAGAGGGTGTATACGATGAGTCTCCCAAAAAGTATGTTTTCGCCTTAAACAACTCCTCCCGATCCAGATTCACCATGGTTAATAATACTGAGCCAGAAACTATCCATGAGTTTTTAGTGTCTGGTGCTTTATAGGAATCGTAAATCGATCGCACATCCTGATACAATTGTTCTTTCCGCACATCAAATACTTCCGACAATTTTGCATAACGTTTGATGGCATTGTTGGCGAACTCGAGACTGTCTTTAGCTAATTGCTTATCAGCAGCCGCTGCCAACAGTGAGTTATTCCATTGATTGATCTCGATTAAAATACTGTGCAACACTTCCAGTTGATCAATCAAGGGCTTTCGGTAAGCCGCAGGCAACGAATTACTTTCTGCTTTGGTTTGCTGATACAATGTAACTGGTACTTGAAAATCTTTGTAGTAGTGATACAACGATGCTTTCTTTCCTTCTTTTAACGCCACTTTTCCGTACGCTACTGAACCGTTGAGACTCCGCATGGGTTGGGTCATGTTATGAATTTGCCTCAGCCCTTCATTCATGTATGCGACATAATTACTGAGAGACTTGAATGTTGTTTTTGAAACCGGAGTGGCCACCGGAGCAACCGCAAAAGGAGTCCGGTTGATCTCCTGGAACGGAACTATCTCAACTTTGATTTCCTTTTTTTCACTTCGTATTTCAAAAGCAGGAATATATAAGGGTGCGTATACGCCTCTGTATCCATCCTGCATCGCAAAATTTGAAAAGGTGTTAAAATCTGCAATGAGCACACCGTTGTAATAGTTGATCAAACTGAAGTACACATCATTGCTGTGTTTATCGGACGAGCGTTTATCATACGTATACTCATCCACACCATTGCGTTTGGTTTGCTGTAGTGACTCCAGGCCTTCAATAAAAGATGGATACATGGAAGAAGCAGGATATTTTAATAAAGGCTTACTTGCCTTAAGCCGCTCAATCTCTTTATCATTCTCCAGCACATGTTGCTGGATTTTTTCCACAGGCCACCCTGAGTGCGTTTCTTCCTGCAGGTTGCACGTCCACAAATCCAGTATTGCTTTTTCGCGTTTGATCTGCTCACGCATCAACTTGCTGGCAACATGATTGGCGTTTGTCGCGTTGTGCGCTTGAAGTTTATAAAATGTCTTTTCAACATGATCCGTAAAAAGATCCTGTGCTTTTCGATAGTCAATGATGAGACTTAATATTTCTGTGACCAACGCATCAAATCCTTTAAAATCATCGCGTTGATAGTCCTCGAGCCTGAAATAGATTTCAAGGGCTTTGCATTTCTCATCTAACTTCTTCCAATGATCGTTGAGGAGTTTTGCGTTTAAGTTTAAACTACCTGCGTTTGTCGCTCCCAGCGAACCGCCTTCTTTTATCGCCAACAGATAAAGTGATTCATCAAACTCGGAAGGGCACGTATAGAAGCGCATCCTTCTGTGCTTATCGGCTTTAAAGAGCCTCACATCGGCATAAATGGATTGCATGGAATGTCCTATAGCCGTTACTTCCTCTGCAGAACGATTGGCCAGCTCCATGTATTGAAGCAAAGCTTTTTGCTGTGGTTCTGTTAATGATTGTGAAACCAGCAGATTCGAGACAAAAAGCAATAGGAAGAAAAGCCTGTACATTTTACTAACTTACTAAAATAAAACATGACTGGTAACCCAATGGAAGAGCTAGATGAAATTATAGTTTTCAAACGCTTTGAAAATGCTATTGACGCCAACATTGCCAAAACAAAACTAGATGCGAATGGAGTCCCTTGCTTCCTGACGGAAGAAAACCTGGCCAATCTTTATCCACTTCAAAATTTCCTAGCCATGGGTGTTCGGCTTCACTTGTTTGCCAAAGATGTAGAATGGGCCAACTCTGTTTTGGTGGAGAACAATCTCTCCATTAACGATTAGTCCCTTGCCGGACTTGTTCCGGCATCCCCCTTTAGCAGTCCACAAAAATGGGATCGCGGCACAGGGCCGCGAACTAAGTTCACTTTTTTATGACAGCATTACCTAACGCTTGTTATTATTTTTCGCTGAATTACCTTTCAGTATGTTATCTAAAATAATTATTGGTGTAATGGGGCCGGGCGAAAATGCCACACCCGAAGAAAATGAATTGGCATACGCATTAGGTGCTGCAATTGCGAAACAAGACTGGGTGTTATTAACTGGTGGAAGGAGTTTTGGCGTGATGGAGGCGGCCATGAAGGGCGCAACAGATAATCAAGGACTCACCATTGGAGTTTTGCCGGGCGACACTGTAGCAGGCTTGTCATCTTTTGCGCAAATAAAAATCCTCACGTTGCTGGGCAGCGCCCGAAACAACATTAATGTACTGAGCAGTCACGTGGTTGTCGTGCTGGGCATGGCAGCAGGCACAGCTAGTGAGGTAGGGCTAGCCATAAAAGCCAATAAGAAAATTATTTTCTTAAAGCAGGATGAACTCAGCGTTGAGTTTTTTAAGAAGTTGGGAACCTACCGTATTATTGAAACGAATACAGTGAATGAAACAATTGCACAGGTTAAGGATTTCATTTCGCTGGGACAGATTCAATAATAAATACATCGATCCGGTTGATAACCGCTAAACTAATGAAATACAATTTTTCGTTACCCCTGAACTTGTACTTTCTGCTCATCCTTAAAGCTATATGCTTTTCTTGTTTGGCACAAGTTCACAAATAGAGAAGGTACAAGTTCTAAATCAGAGAAGGCACAAGCGGACGCTTGCGCCATATTGGGGTGCTTTCACCCAATAAAAATATATCAGGTTATTTTTTTTAAAGTTACCATTGTATTATTTCCAAACCCTTATCAGATTCCAAGACTCTGTATATTACTAATACCGATTTCCAATTGTTACCGATGGCATAGACTTTTGAATAATAGCGAGATCAGATTTAGTTAATTCCACCTTAAATGCGCCTAAATTCTCTTCGAGACGATGAACTTTTCGAGTACCTGGAATAGATATGATTTCATCGTTTTGACTCAGCACCCATGCAAGGGCAACTTGTGCTTTGGAGACTTTTTTGTCTTGTGCAATTTGATCAATAACCTCAACAAACTTTAAATTCTCTTTTATAGCTTCATCTGTGAAGCGAGGAAGCGTTAGACGCCAATCATTTGTTTCTAAATCTGCTCGACTTTTAATCTCTCCAGTTAAGAACCCTCTTCCTAAAGGACTGTATGCCACAAAGGTGATACCGAGCTCTTTACAAACATCAAAAAGGTCTTCTTCTGGTTCACGACTCCATAAGGAATATTCGGTTTGAAGGGCTGTAATAGAGTGAACTGCATGTGCTCTACGAAGCGTTTTGGCATCAACTTCAGAAAGACCTAAGTACTTTACCTTTCCTTGTTTGACCAAATCACTCATTGAACCAACAATTTCTTCAATTTCCACTTTAGGATCTTGCCGATGCATGTAATACAAGTCAATTGTATCAACACCCAAATTTTGAAGACTTTGGTCGCAAGCTTGCCTAATGTATTCTGGTTTACCGTTAAGTCCAAGAAATTCACCATTGGGTCCTCGCATCACAGCAAATTTGGTCGCTAAAATCACGTCATCCCTTCTACCTTTAAATGCTTTTCCCAATAGTCGTTCGTTCGCTCCCCAACCATACATATCAGCTGTGTCGAAAAAATTGACTCCTAAGTCGATGGCTTTATGCAACGTATTGATGGATTCTTCTTCATTAAAAGATCCATAAAACTCAGACATACCCATACAACCAAGACCAATTCTATTAACTTTTAGAGTACTGTGCCCTAATATTGTTGTCTGTTTCATTGTATCAGTATTTTTTAAAATTTCTAATGCAAAGTTGCATTACTAAAGGCCATATGAAGCAACCATAATCAAACGAGAAATGACCAATTTCAAAGATTGGTTTACGATTTATTAGATTTTCGGAATGTGTTTGGTGAAAGATGGGTGTGTTTTTTAAAAAATCTACTAAAATGAGTAGGCTCACTAAAGCCTAATTGATAAGCGATTTCTTTCGAAGAGTATGGTGAATTTATTAAAAGAGATTTGGCAACGGAGAGGGTTCGTTCCGCAATCCAATCATTAACAGTTCTACCTGTTTTACTTTTTATTACTGAGTTCAGATAATTAGGGTGCAGATTCAATCTTTCGGCTAAATGCTGAGCTTGCAATTTACCATCGTTTTGCTCCTTTTCCATAACTTTCTTGAACTCCAATTCTAAAAGGTGTTTGAATGATTTTACAATTTGAGAATTCCTATTTCCTTCTTCTATTGGATCGTAGGTTGACCAAAATTTTTCTTTTATTTTGAGCAGCATCACCATAAATAGATTTCCAAGAATTTTGTTTTTATACATGGATTCCCTTTTAAATTCTTTTAAAATTTGGCTGTACAAAATTTCAAATTCTTCGAAATCATTTTGCATTAGCTTCTTGGGCGGAACTATTTCAGCCAATAAAAATGGGAATTCTCCGTAAATTTCTGGATGAATGTTTTCGCGTAGGAACTTTTCGGATAAGGTTATGATGAAAGCATCCTTTGATTCATTTAGTTCATAAGATTTTATGTGTCCTGGATTCGTAAAATAGATAGTTTGAGAATCGAAAGGGAATTTATTGTCATCAAGCCAATAAACTCCAGACCCGTCTTTTGTTAAAATGAATGAGAAATAATCTGCCTTTAAAATTGGTGATTTAAATGGAATTTGTGTGTGAATATCAGGGATGGAAAGAATGGTAAAATCTATTTCCTGGTCAAAAGGCATGCCAAGTGTTTTATATAAATCCGATATTTTATGATGAACAATCATCTCCATTCAGCAGTTACTCGCTTGATCCCAACGTTTGTGTTTGCGCAGTGGTGGGCTTTCGAAGCCGCCACTGTCCGCGTGGACAAACGTTGAACGAAGATAACACTTATAGCTTACACGTC
>JANNQJ010000274.1:0-2086 GCA_031400675.1 Cyclobacteriaceae bacterium | reverse complement strand
CGTGATCGGTCTCCAGCACCAATTTGGTGGACGAGAAACGAGAAGCATTATATAGCATCTGTCAATAAAGCTTTAACTTCAACCTTAACAGGAATTGCTCTTGATCAACATGGACTGACAACCGGTGAACTCTTAAAAGATTATCTGCCTGAGTATGCAACCTATTTTGAAGGTAACGCAAATAAATCAGCGGTTACATTTCATCATGCACTGAACATGCAGCTTGGGTTTCAGTGGGATGAATGGGGATCGAATGACCTCACACAATTGTGGCAATCAACTGACTTCGCTGACTTCTTGCTGAATCGAACGAATAATGGCCCAGGGTCGGTATGGTACTATAACAGCGCGAGTCCGAATGTGATTTTAAAATGTCTTGAAAACATGGTTAATGAACCGATCAGAACTTGGGCACATACTAATTTTTACGCTAAGCTGGGTATATCAGATTATAAATGGCAAAGTCAACCCGATGGGTACCCAGAAGGTGCTGCAAGAATGTACCTGAGGCCTAGGGATATGTTAAAAATCGGAATCACTTACCTCAATAATGGTACGTGGGATGGAGAACAAGTAATACCCGAATCGTGGGTAACAAAGTGTATGACCATGCAAGTGAATACCACAGCCGGCAAATACAGTCACTTTTTTTGGCTGCGGGAATTAAACGGTATTTCATATCTCTCTGCGGATGGGGATGGGGGAAATTTTATAAATGTTTTTCCGGATAAAAATATGGTGATTGTATTTACACAAGGAAACTATCTCCAGTGGCCTATGTATGTAACGCAGGCAAACGATATCATGGGAAATTATATTCTGAAGGCTATTCCGTAAGGCATTTTTTTAAGAAAAGCTGCCGGATCAACAACTTACTTTATAGGAGGGATCAAACAAATTTAACTCGCGACCTCAATCTTCACTTTTAGATTTTTGAGCTTTTCGCCCTTAATGTTGGCCAGTACTTTCTCTACGCGCGAACGCTTTACGGAAACATAGGCGGAATAGTCGAGGGTAGTAATCAATCCGATTTCATCACCTGTCAGACCTCCCTTTTTTGTAAGTAAGCCAACAATATCGCCTTTGCTGACTTTATCCTTTTTACCAGCACTAATGTATAAGCAGGCAAACTGAGGAGGTGGTGGCAATAATAATTTGTTAATGACCTTAACTTCCTGAACAGATTTATCAATGTACTCCGGTAACGTTTCATCATCTGCTAAAATCAGATATGCTTGTCCCGTTGCGTGCATGCGCGCGGTGCGTCCATTGCGATGAAGAAAAGCCTCTTCTTTTGGTGGCAACTGATAATGAACTACGTGTTTAATTTCTGGAATGTCCAATCCGCGTGAAGCAAGATCCGTAGCAATAAGAACATTGTGAGCTCCACCTCTGAACTTTATCAGGTTTTTTTCGCGATCGATTTGATCCATGGCTCCATGTAAAATTCCATGTTCAAATTTATGCTGAAAAAATAAAGAACTAATTCGCTCTACCGCTTCGCGGTGATTGCAAAACACAAGACACACTTCCTGGTTAAATCCGGCAACGAGTCGCATCAATGTCTCAACTTTGTCGGTACTGTTGGTGTGGGCAAGTTTCAACGATAAGTTTGAATCACCATCCTCTTTCAAATAGTTTACAATCGTATCGGGTTTTTTAAAGGGCAGAAAGTCAGGCCATACATCCAACGGTGTTGCAGACGTGAGGAAGTGATGTTGCCTTCCACTGAGAGCCTTAAAGATGACAATCAATTGATCGTGGAAACCCATCTGCAAGGACTTATCAAACTCATCCAACACAACCATGTTTATGGCGCGGGTATCAATTGATTTTCGTTCAATATGATCGGCCAATCTTCCGGGTGTTCCAATAATTACAGCAGGCGCTTCGCTCAAACTATTTTGTTCTATTTTTACTGAATGTCCTCCGTATACACAACTTACTTTATAGGAGGTTTTCATTGCTCTAAAAACCTGCTCGATTTGCAGTGATAGTTCGCGCGAGGGTGCAACAATCAAAGCCTGAACTCCGGTAACATCCGTGCGTAGCATATTTACCAACGGTAACAAAAATGCAAGTGTTT
>JANNQJ010000273.1:0-2508 GCA_031400675.1 Cyclobacteriaceae bacterium | reverse complement strand
GATGGCGAAGTGTTGAATGACGAGCAATGGAAAGCCATCAAACCTATTGACCAATTATGGCAAACCAAACCCAACTCTGGTTTTCCGGCCTCCGAGAAAACAGAAATTAGAATAGGACTTACTGCCACTACTTTTTATTTGGCTGTTGTTTGCTATGACAAAGAACCAGGCCGCCTTGTTGTCTCAGATGCACGAAGAGATGCCACACTTGATAACACCGATAGTTTTCTTTTCATCCTTGACACCTATCATGACAGTCAAAATGGGTTCATCTTTGGCACCAATCCCATCGGCATAGAATACGATGCGCAGGTGGATAACGAAGGTCAGGGAAATTTTTCTAACAACCGCTTGCAGGTAGGAACTGTGGGCGGATTTAACCTCAACTGGGATGCTTCATGGGAAGTGAAAAGCATAGTCGGTGATTTTGGTTGGAGTGCAGAGTTTGCCATTCCGCTGCGCACGTTACGATTTGCTTCAGGAAAAGATCAGCAGTGGGGTGTCAACTTTCAACGTAACATACGCAAGACAAACGAGATTGATTATTGGGCAGCATTGCCGATTCAATTTGATCTTAAACGTTTGTCACTCGAAGGAACATTGACAGGATTGAACCTGCAGAGCCCCGGCAATCTTAAGTTGATTCCATATGTACTCGGCCAGGCCACACGTGAATATGATAACGGAAATGTTGAAAAGGAAAACCGCCCTGCCGTTGGTATGGATGTTAAATACAGCATTACTCCTGCCGTTACACTTGACCTAACCTACAATACCGACTTTGCTCAAGTGGAAGTAGATCAGCAACAAATCAATCTTGATCGGTTCAACTTATTCTTCCCGGAGAAGCGGCCTTTCTTTCTTGAGAATGCAGGCTTCTTTACCGTGGGAAGCCCGGGCGAAGTTGATTTATTTTTTAGTCGTAGAATTGGCTTAGATGCATCAGGCCAACGGATTCCAATACTTGGTGGAGGAAGGCTTTCCGGTAAAATAAAAAATACAAGCTTTGGTTTGTTGAATATGTTTACCGATGACGTGCAACTCACGGACAGTACTAGTGTTCAAAAAAATAATTTTACTGTGGCGCGTGTCAATCATCAATTGGCGCAGCGATCTTCTATCGGTGCAATGTTTGTTAACCGAGCTGGCATGGGTGAAATTGAAGATGATTACAACCGGACTTTTGCTATAGATGGCCGTTGGGGTTTTGGAAAGAAAGCACAGCTGGTAGGATTCTATTCCAAAACGATTAGTCCTTTTGATACAACCGGCAATCAGGCATTTCGGTTGCAAGGAAATTATGAGTGGAATGGGTTGAGATTAAATCTTTCGTATCAGGAAGTGAGTGAAGGATTCAATCCTGAAGTAGGATATTTGTTTCGCTCTGCTTATAGAAAACCCGAAGTGCTTGTTTATAAACAAGTGCGAATGAATGGTAAGTATGGTTTGCTGGAATTGCGACCACACGTATCTTATCGTTCGTATTGGAATTTCGATAATTTTCTTGAAACCAGTTATTTACATGTTGATAATCATTGGGCCTGGGTGAAAGGATTTGAAATTCACACCGGAATTAATTTTACAACAGAGGGAGTTGTTAAGCCATTTGAAATTTCTAAAGATGTCTTTGTGCCGGCAGGAACATATGAGCACAAGGAAGCGCAAATTGTTTTTATGACAAATGCCAGCAAACCGGTTTATGTAAGTACCCGTTCGGTGTTAGGCGGCTCGTTTGGTGGCATACGTTATTTGAATAGCATAACACTAGGCATGCGCATTGGAGATAAATTTAATTCAGACCTTAACCTGGCGGTGAATGATGTGCGACTACCGTATGGAGATTTTGTGGCAAGCATCTTAGGTGCACGCTTCTCGTATTCATTTCGTCCACGCATTAATCTTCAAAGTTTTATTCAATACAATAGTTCTGCTGATCTATGGTCGGCAAACATTCGATTTAGTTTGCTGGAGCAGGCCAACACCGGATTGTTTGTGGTGTACAACGAAGTGTATAGAGGCGGCACTATTGACAATCGAAGCCTGACCATTAAATACACTCGCATGTTTGATGTACTCGGCAACTAGCACCGCCATAAAAAAACCGGAGAGTCTTTCTCCGGTTTTTGAATTCAATCACTGATCAAATCGAAATTTAAGCACAACAACTTTAATTTCCTCCACTAAGTTCGGCAAGGTATTCGTTAAGCTCATCATAGGTTTTCTTATTGTCTACGCAAAGAGCCAAGTCATCAAGGAATCGTTCGTAATTGTAATCACCATGGATTTCATTAAAATCTTTTACGAATGTAGTGGCCTTGTCAAAATAAGCCCACTTATCAAAGTTTAACGATACTGCAACATGTGGCCCGGTAGATGCTCCAACTCTCCAATACACATAATAGGAGGCAGCATATCCTTTTTTCTTATAAACTTCTACTACCTTTTTGAACAAATCTGCAAACCTATCGCCTTGGCCGGGTAGCAACGTGAAGAAACGAAGACGGCTTT
>JANNQJ010000272.1:0-2078 GCA_031400675.1 Cyclobacteriaceae bacterium | reverse complement strand
GGTTGTTTTGAAATAAAGAGTCTTACTTCTGGCTCAACTTGCAGGTTAGAGCAAACCTTTTCCTCAGACACCTCGTATCCTATGGAAATAGTAGATAATAGTTGATAGGCTCCATGCGAAATGGACATTTTACATGAGTTTTTAGTGGTTCAATTTATTTTATGCAAACGCTATAGAATATTTGTATTGTTCTTTCGTAATAGCGGTTCGAAGGTATTTGATTTTAGCACCTTTCATGCCTGAATGAAATTAAGTAATCATCAAAGATTACAAGGATGCAGAAACCATGATTCTTAATATTCATGTAATGTTGATCGCGATTCTTTAATGATCCTTCTATGGGTTTAAAATTCGATTGCATTATTTTAGCCGATTATTCAAATTATGACACCAGCGTTGCGGGTAGGATTCATAGGGATATTCAGCAGCACATCGGTTAATGGAGTTGAGAATTCCGGTTTATATCTTGCACAAGAACTTGTTCGCCAACAGGTTGAAGTTTTTTTTTACTACGTAGGCTATAAAACTGCTCAGTTTACAGATACCAATCATATACATCATCGTTTGTTTACAAAGCCCCGATTTCCTTTCTGGCTACCGAAGGATTTTCGGTATTTTCTCCGTACTAATCCCGATCGTATTGATGTATTCCACATGCACAGTGTATTTATTCCCAGGCATTTTTTCATCAGTTATATATTGAACAGGGAAAAAATACCATATGTGATCACTCCGCATGGAGGATACATCAACAAGGCAATGAAGCGAACGCTACAGACGAATCGCTACCTTAAAATGTTTTACATTCATTTTATTGAACGTTACATAACCCGTCATGCCCGTGCCATGATTGCAACAACGGAACGGGAGGTACAGGATAACCGAAGTTTTGGATACACGGGTCCAATGTATGTTGTACCGAATTTGAATCCGCCTTTTACAACTGATCCCTCATTTGAAGAGAAGAAGAACGTGCAAACTATTCTATTTCTGGGTCGCTATGATGTACAGCACAAGGGGTTGCTTTTTCTGCTAGATACCTTCCGGCACCTCTCTGAAATACTTCCAGATGTGCAGTTGATTTTTCACGGATCAGGAAAGGATAAAGAACTGTTGGAGAAAAAAGTGCTGGCGGAAAAAATCCCCCACGTTGTTATTGGTGATCCTGTTTACGGATTGGAGAAAGTGCGCGCGCTTCAAAATTGTACCTTGTATTGTCAGGCGTCTGAATTTGAATCATTCGGTCTTTCTATTGTAGAAGCTATGCTGGCCGGAAAGCCCGTAGCGTTAACAGAGGAATGCTATCTATCCTCCACGCTTCAACAACAAGGTCTAGGACTTATTATACCAGCCGATGCGCAAGTAGCAGCTCAAGCAATTTTAAATTTTTTAAATAACCCGGAAGAACTGGTAAGACAGGGCAAGTCATTACGAGCGTTGGCGGTGAAAGAATTTGACTCAACAAAAGTAGCCAACGGCACCATCCACGTGTACCGTTCTGTTCTAAAGGAAAGTCATTTGTTGGATTAGCTCATTAACTTTATTGATCGCATGAAATCGCTCCGCGGCATCTTAAAAAAATTATTCAGACTTCGAAAATTCCTGATGGCACTTTTCTTGATTCTTATGGGAGAAGATGTACTAGCTCAGATAAATCATGAACTCCCGCAATACCGATTGATTAAATTTAGTTCATCCGCTGAGGTAAAGACAATTCGCGGGTTAGAATCCAGCATAGTGAAAAAACATGTAGTATCCGATCATCCGGCTGCTGGCCTGCACAAAATTCGGTACGATGCGCTGTCCGATCAGGAGTTGCAATCGTTGGTTAAAAGTGGAGATATTCTGTACTATGAAAATGATGCCATCGGTTATGGCAACGGCATTGTTCAGGTTAACGATCCTCCTGACGATCCGGAATTTTCACGACAGTGGTACCTCAACAATGATGGTACTTTCTTTCTTTTTGGTATAACACCAAAAGCAGGTGCCGATATTGATATACTGAATGCATGGCAACTTGAACAAGGCGACAGTTCCATTACGGTGGCGATTTTGGACACCGGTATTAATCCGAA
>JANNQJ010000271.1:0-2240 GCA_031400675.1 Cyclobacteriaceae bacterium | reverse complement strand
GAATCCACCAGCCTGCTTTTTACCATATTGTTGTGTATAGCTATCTGGCACGTCCACCTTTACAAAAGCCCATTCTGTAACGATATACGTTTTAGTTATAGGAACTGTAGTATTGAAATCCACTGCCCAGGTATCCACTCTTCTTCTCTTATCAAGAGTCAAGCCATCTTCCTGAAACTTGTTATAGACACCGCCCATAAACGAAAGCCCTAGCTCTCCAATCTTTTTATTTCGCAAAGCTACTTTTGCAGTAACCAACGGCACTCCATTAAAACTTTCTTCAAAGCGATCAGCGTTTAACTTCGAAGCTGGAAGAAAAGTTTTGTTTTCTGAATTGGAGATGATCTGATCATCAAAGCCGTTGGTCAAATACACTTCATAAGCATACACCCAATTCTTATTATATTTCTTTCCGTACATTCCAAAGCCAACATTGCTCCAGGTGGCTGGAAGAAGTTGCGTGGCTGAAAACGGTCGGTCTATAAATTCCCACTTAGGTCCATCGTGATTTTGATTGAAAGCTCCGATGGGGTTCATCACTACACCACCCCTTAGGTTGAGTAAGGGATGAAATTCAATGTCAACAGAGGCAAATTCGATATTGATTTCTTTGGTTCCGTCTTCAAATTCAATTTCAGATAGAAATTTAATTCGTCTGGAAATGCCAGAGGCAATGAACAGGGTAAGTCGTCTCATTTGAAATTGATGGCCTTCTGTAACGCCATCAGTTCCTAAGTGTTGCCAGTTTGCTTCCACGTATCCGCCCAGCGCAACCGGTACTTTGCCCACTGATAAAAAGGGACGATTGTATATTGCGTCCATATTTAATAGTACACTGGAAGTATCCTTCTGAGTTCTTCTTAACAAGGTAGAGTCAATCTGCCCTTTAACAAATGTGGAAGCTAAGACAAACATAATCGAAAATGATAAAACTCTTTTCATGACTGGCGCATGTCAATTATGATTTTGTCAGCAAGAGAAGAAACAAGAAACGAACGAAGATTTCGTTCGGCCGGGCCATTGCTAACGATTCCTTTGTTATTGAATTCACTGCCATGGCTGGGGCATTGGAGGTGATCACCAGAAGCCTGTAGCTCGGCACCCTGGTGCGAACACTTCATCCATATTGCACTGTATTCATTTTCTGAAAACCGGTATACATAAATGGGAAATTCCAGTTTATCGTTCTGTACAATAATAAACTGTCTTGTTAGTGACTTTTCTTTTTGGATGTAGGTGAATTCGGATTTTAAAACTGTAATTCCAGTTGACTCAACTGTTCCATTTACGTAATGCGTACTCTGACAACCCGACAACATAACAGGTAGAGTGCCAGCACCCAAGCAAAGAATGCAACCTTGTTTTACAAATTCCCGTCTGTTCATTTTTTATAAGTTTTCTAAAAACCTGATCAGCTTATCTTTTTCTTCTGCTGTGAGAGATTTATAATTATCTCTGATTTGAGTGGCTTCTCCACCGTGAAAGAGAATTGCCTCCTCAATACTTTTTGCTCGTCCATCGTGCAATAAAAAGTATTGCCCTCCTTGCGAATTTTTAGATAAACCTAAACCCCAAAGCGCGGGAGTGCGCCATTCCGATGTAGTGGCTGAGCCTTCTGTATAACCATCATCTAGTTCACTACTCATATCATGCAACAGTAAATCGGTGTAGGGGTAGAATGTTTTAAAAGAAAGTGATTGCACAAGTGAGCTTCCAGTTTTCATCTCTTCCCGATGACATTTGGCGCAACCAATTTCTGCGAACAACTGCTTTCCATTCAAGATGGCATTGTCTGCTTCACGTGGTACTGGTGCTTTAAGTGTTTGCAAATAGAATACAACGTCCTGAATAGTTTGATTTGAGACTTCAGGATCAAACTCAACTCCCGAATAGGTATCATGGGGTTCGTAGGTTGAAGTGATTCCAATATCCTGATTGTAAGCTTGAGCTGTTTGTTGCAACAGGTCATAAGTCGCGCCCTTTTTTCCAAACCTTGCGATGTACTTTCCATTTTGCTCAACGCTTGCTGCTCTCGGCACAACATAATTTTTTAGCTCAATCCAATTTGCAACACCACTAATTCCATCTCCATTCAAGTTATTAGGGTCTGCCCAAGCCAGAATATCAGCATCGCTCACGGCATCTAAAAAGCCGAGCCCGGTATTGGCAGGTGGTGTTATTTTTGAAGAAGTCGCCCCCGCAGGAATCTGTTCTGGAGTAAAACCTGGAATTGCCCTGTG
>JANNQJ010000270.1:0-4407 GCA_031400675.1 Cyclobacteriaceae bacterium | reverse complement strand
CAGAAAATCATCCGGAGATGCTTGCGTATACAGGGTTAAACCGTTAACCACAATGGTCCATGCATATTCGCTTAATCCTTTTTGTTGTGCTTCAAAGTGCATCTCCATTACCTGGCAGTTAAACACAAGCGTATCGGTTATAAAATCAGAAGCGGGGACCGGGTTAATTCTGATCACTTTGATAGAATCGCGTGAACAAGAAGTTGGTAGTGTGGTACGAAGCGTTACCTGATAATCGCGAATGGATTGTGTGCTGTTGATGAACTCATAACTAAAGGTTGGTGTAGTGCCAGTACTTTGATCAATCAAGGTGCCTGAAATATCTGTAATAATCCATCTATAGTCCGATGGATTGAGTACTTGTGTTTGATTGTCCACGAGAAAATCTACCGTTACAGGTGAGCAGTTCTGATTGAAAGGTGAATAGTTGGTAGCAATAAAGCCTGATTGAGGTCCCGGGAAAACCGTAATTGTTTGGGGAGCCGAAGTAAACTCACACCCATTTTGAGTCACTACCCTAAGCCGTACATCATATTGGCGATTGATAATTGCGAAATTTATAAAATCGCGGGTATACAGGTTTGTAAAACCCGGGTCGGTGGGTCGCTGGATGGAGTCTACCAGGAAACCACTTCCGTTATCAATTTCCCAAATGAATTGATCAATAATTGCCGGCTGACCGGCTATTGAGTTATTGGTGAGCGTTACCGTAAGGACACTACAGCCTGACGTAACATCGGCCGTAAAATTTGAAAAAGGTACTGCATCCACTGGAACGGTTTGTATAAGCATGCTTGAACATCCACCCTGGTCCGTAGTCACGAGTAGTGCAACGTCATACGAACCGGCCGAAGGAAAAGTGAAATCAAAATTCTGTTGATTCAAAAGTGATGCGTTTGAAATAAAGGTCACGCCATCATAATCCATGTCCCACTCCCGTGAAATAATCTGTTGCCCGTCAATCGCATTCAAAGTGGAGCTTTCAGAAAACGTTGTGGGTGTACCGGCACACACGGTGCTAAAAGTAAAAGCCGGAGCAGGTTTATTTAACACGCGCACCTGCACCTCATCCATGCTTTCACACAAAGTCACATTATCGCGGATAAATAAACGAACCCGATACACGCCCGGATTTGTGAAGAGTTCATCGAATGGCCCAAGTTGAACACTTGAAAATCCTGCTGCAGGTTCCTGTCGCACCAGTACATTATTTTCATCATAAAATTCCCAACGCCATTCAGTGGTAGGCAAAATTGTTCCGGTAGAGATGTCGCGGAATCTAACTTCAAAGTTTGTGAAGGGCGCCAATGCTTCCTGACAAAAATCTCCTGATATAGGAATATCGTTAAAATCAGTAAGAGAAATAGCCGCTTGGACGGAAGGTGTGATATTGACTACATCTGAAAATTCTTCTACGCATGAACCCTGGGCTGTTGCATTAGAAGCAATAAGGCGAATAAACTTTGTTCCGCCAGATGAATACGCTAAAGTTGGATCAGACTGGTTACTGGTGGATAGTAGAATCGTGCCTGCGGCATCGTCATAAAACTCCCAAGTGTATGAATATGAACCCTGATTAGGTGTATTGTTATTAAAAAAAATTGTTTCTCCAATGCAAAAGTTTTTAGTGGCTGTACCGGTGTTATCTTCGGTGATAAAAATTGGAGCAGGTGCTTCTACGATAACAATGTATCCCGTAGTCGATACAGCATCTTCATAATTCGGGTCGATCGGATCACCATTCCAGGGATTACACACGTTCCAATTGAAAAGCGTAACCTCAAAACGATTTCCGATGAGGTTAGCAGCATTGGCAGGTGCGCTCATGGGGAACGTAGCGGATACAGGTCCGTCTGCAGGAAATAGAATGGCATCCACCGGACCAAAATAAGTTCCTGTGACTAACAATCCTGCTGTACCATGTGTAGCAGGGCTTACCAGATTTCCGGTTGCATTGGTCAATCCCTGCACCGCCCCATCATTCAACGAAAGATCTCTGATAGTAGCCGCTGGGTTGTGATTGGTTCCGTATACAAATTGAACATGACGTGTAAAACGGTTCGGATTATCGGGCTCAACAAAAATATTACTATTGAAATCGGAGTTGTCGGTAAACACAGCATTCACGATTGGGTTATCGAAACACACATCCCAATTTGCTGGGGTCATGGAAACATTTCCATTCGCTTGTTCATCGGTACCCCAGAAAAATGCCAATTGTGTTTGTGATGATGAAGGACACAATACTCCATTAATAATTATGGATGCCGTTGGCCGGATGCTACACTGCCCGTTATTATCGAAATACGTAAAAGTAGCATTAGCCGTAAATTCAGTATTACCACCTCCGGGTATTAAGCCAGATCCAAGATCAATAACGGTTACCGTATTGGCAGGATCATTCCACTCGTAGATGATCTCTATGTCGTTTGGATTTTGAGGGACATTAAAATAATAGGTAATCGTATACTGCGTAACGGTAACAGGTGCGCAATCCTGATCGGTATTGAAGCTAATGTCAATCTGCGGACGCAACGTATTGCATTGCGCATGAACTTCAGTCAGTACAAAAAGAAGACTAATAAAACTGAGGACGCAGCCCCTTGCTAACAAACGCATCTTTAATCAATTTCGGTTGAAATAGATCAAAGCCCCGCTACCTACGACAGTGAATAAATCAGGTAAGGATAGGAAAGGAAACCTTCAACATAGTCTTTAATCAGCTATTGTTCGATAAGTGAACAGTATTGAAAATAAAAGACCGAATGAAGTGGTTGAAGGGAATTTTGTCTTCACGATTAATTGAACATGCTAAAAAACTCAAAAATAATTAAGGATTTGCTTGCCGGACTTGTTCCGGCATCCCCTTGTACATATCTCCGAATTTAATCGCGACACCGTACTGAACGGGCTGGGTTTGGAGTCAGGAGTTTATTTGGGTACTGAATTGGGGGATCGCGCAACAGGCCTGCCGGTAGGCAGGTGCGCGAAGGTGAATTTCCCCGAAAAAAGAGGTTTAGTTAATGATTAATTCCAGAAACCTTCCTTGCTGTTGAATGTAGGACACGGGATGAGCCGGTATTTCTTCTTCACACTGCGGCTGGCAGGCTTGGAGGTAAACTCATACATAAAAGAAATTTCATGTGCACCTCCGGTGGCTGTTTGCAGTTTGGATATTGTAAAATCATAACTGTAGCCTATCGTAAAACTCTTAAAATATAGTCCCATAGAAAGAATAAGTGCATCCTGCTGAATACCGGATGCTATAATATCATCATTCGGGTCTTTTTGCTCGAACTTATCAAAAAATATAGGCTTACCACGATACCAAACACCAATCGATACCGGATCAATATGATAATTAACACCAATATCCATTTGAGAAAAAGAAGGCCCTTGCATTCGGATGATAAACGATGGAGTTAAATAAGACATTCTGATTGTGCTCCCTTTCGGACCACCACCAGAAAGATTCAACCTTGCCCCACCGTGTATGGTTGTTTTGATAGGAAGCCGGCTCACATCTCCAAGCAGAGATAAGTTAGGTTTATTTAAATGATGGAAAGCTGCGCCCAGCCAAATACTTCTGCTGTAAAAAAGGAAACCTGTACCTACATCAAAATAATTTTGCTTCCCCAGTCTACCTTCATCCGGGTCAAGCGTATAATATTGCCCATCACGCTCAAATTCCAAGCCGTCACCTAACCGTAGTTTAGTCTGATCGATGCCATGTGTTCCATATCCAAATACCAATCCGGGTGAGAATACAAGTTTTTCTGTAAGCCTGACTTTAAAAGAATACAAGACGTTGAACGTGCTGGTTTGCCAACCCGCAGAGCCCATTTTATCGGTTGTTAACAGCATACCAAATCCGCTCCTTAATTCTTCCACAAAAATATCGTATGATGCAGCGTATGTAGCATACGCCTGTGGTAAGTTTGGCCATTGCACACGATGATTAATTACAACACGTTGCTGTTGGGTTATACCTGTAAAACCTGGATTAAGAAATAGCGGTGCCTGGTAATATTGCGAAAACTGGATGTCCTGCGCATTTGCATGGGCAACGATTATTCCAAAAAACAGTATTAGTATATATCTACGCATAGCTTAAGCTCTCCAAGTTATCGAATGAGCGTAACATCTCCAATTTGTGTTGTTCGTTGGTCGTTAGACAATCGTAAGACTAATTTATACACATATACACCGGCCGGCAATAAATTTCCATTTCGGTCATAACCATCCCAGCCAATGTTCTTGTTCTGGCTTTCAAAAACCATATTACCCCATCGGTCAAATATCTGCATCTGGAAATCAACGATACCTTTTGCAATTGGCAAGAACACATCATTTACTGAATTGCCACCACCGCCAACACCACCGGTAGGCCCATTCGGACTTGGTGTG
>JANNQJ010000269.1:0-2152 GCA_031400675.1 Cyclobacteriaceae bacterium | reverse complement strand
TGGATAAGCGGGCTCAAACGTCTCTGGAGTTTTTTTTGAGATGAGATAACTTTCAAATTCCTCCACACTTAACTCACCTCTTCCAATCACTAAAAGTTTGCCCATGATAATGCGAATCATTTTTCCTAAAAAACGATCAGCTGATATTTGTAAGCGTAGTCTATCACCTGAATGATCAGAAAATAATATAGCGGTTGTAACCTTACAAATAGTGGTACGGTAGTCATCAGGCGTTTTGCAAAGTGCGCGGTAGTCATGATACCTGGTGAGAAGTGATACGGCTTCCTTCATTTTTTCCAGGTTAAGATTTCTCTCCAGATATAGCGAACTTAAATTATTCAAGAAAGGATCTTTGTAGGTATGAATAAAGTAATCGTACGTGCGTTGGGTGGCATCAAAACGCGCGTGCTGGTTATCCTTTACCGGAATTATTTCAAAAACAGCAATGTCATTCGGCAATGTTTTGTTGATCCTGAACAATAAGTCATAGTCCCACTCCTTCCTAATGTCAACATGAAAAAAAAACTGACTGGCATGCACTTGCGCATCCGTTCGTCCACAGCCCATTATAGTTATTGGTTCCTTTAATATCTTGCTGAGGGCCTTCTCAACAACCTGTTGAACATTAAGCGCAATGGGTTGACTCTGCCAACCTCTATACTTATATCCATTAAATCCTATGTGAAAAAAATATCTCACGTGTGACTCGTTACTTGTACCCTGTCGGCTATGTGTTCTCTAACAATTTTTCTGGCAAGCAAGTCTACTTCACGGTTTTTATTGTGATCGTCATTTTTCTGGTGAGCTTTCACTTTTATAAAGTGTACATTCATCATTTCTGAATATTCAATCAAGATACGCACCAGATCATCATTGCGAATTGGTACGCTCTTTTTGGTCATAAACCCAGACGCTTTCAATTTCATCTTTCTACCTGAAAGCCCTGTTACGTACTGACTATCGGTATAAAGCTCCACTACTCTCGCTAGTAGTTTAACCTTGGCAAGATACTCAAACGATTTTATCACAGCCTGAAGTTCCATTCGTTGATGGGTGGTTGACTCTTCCACCCCAGTCAATACAAATTTGTTTTTGTCTATAAAAAGCAGGACGGCCCAGGCTCCAACTCGATGTTTGGGGTTGCAACTGCCATCGGTATAAATAACAATTGTGTTGGCTTCCATGAATTGGAGATGAACTTTTAATTAAGACAAAGATCATTCTTTATTGGACATCTTTCATTTCTCCATCATCTTCGTCTTCCTTCTTATCGACTAATTCAATTCTAATTTCTTTGTCTAAATATTTTTCGCGAGAAGAGAAAATAGAAATTCCACCAACACCCATCAGTGCCAGGGCAATAAGTAACACCAAGCCAAACAGCTTTAATGCTTTTTTGAGTTTTTTCATTTTGAATAGTTTACGCCCTTTCGACCGTAGGAAGAAACCTTACCATAAAGACTTAACTGCTTTACTTAGAAGATTTCTCCCAACTACGCGAGTATCCAGTAAGTAAGGACAACGCGCTCGAAAAGACCATTAACCGAAGTCTTTAGAACAGATAAAATAAAATAGTTGATTATTGAATGCCAGCGCTTGGCAAATGGAGGAATGGATTATCCTCTTATTGAATTGAAATTATCCTCATCTGAAGTATGAGTGACATCAGAAAAAATAAAAAAACCAGTTGCCTTAGGGAAAGTAAGTGCTTTGCGGTTGACATGCTCCATACAAATCTTGATCGAACGGCTATGAGCTAAAAGCATACCTAATCTATGGTGATTGGAATACGGAGCAACTACTATATTTTCATAAGGAGATGCATTCGTAGTGGTCTTGCTCTTCCTTGAAAAGTTGCTGATTGAATTAATTTGCTCCGTTTTTACAGAGTGATGCTTGTTGTATTGATAAGTCGCCTGATCTGAAAATGAAAGAAGGCTAAGTAGCAGTGCTATTATCAACACCACTTTTGACTGAGGTTTCACCGTTAAAGTATTTCGTTGCCGATCCATGACGCTACAAGGTAGGTATTACTGTGCGATTTATTTTTTCTGAATGCGAATGAAATTCAATAGTTCATCTTTGGCCTTTCTTCTTCATTTCAGATTGTCTCATGGGCATTGCATCAATAATGGCAAAAAGGGTTTCGGTG
>JANNQJ010000268.1:0-1687 GCA_031400675.1 Cyclobacteriaceae bacterium | reverse complement strand
TGCTTATGTCCACCGCCTATGTAGCGCATGGTCATACGGCCTTTGCTGTTTCTTCCTCCGGTTTTCTTAAGTGTAACCACAAGCGACTTTTCCGGCACGTTCGTAGTCACATCCTCGAAAGAGGTAGCTACTCTGTGTCGTGTGCCTGGGGTAATCGGTCTTAATTTCTTCAACGCCATTGTCTAAAAAATTATACGTTGCTATAAAAATCAATTACTTCTCCTTGAGCCAGCGTAACGATGGCTTTCTTATAATTCTGCTGACGGCCTGAAAGCACACCTGCCTTTGTGTAGCGGGTTTTTAATTTACCCATCATACTCATAGTATTTACGCTTTCTACGGTTACGCCATATTGCTTCTCTACTGCCTTCTTAATCTCCACCTTGTTGGCGTTGATGTCAACGAAAAAGCCATACTTGCCTTTCTCGTTCAAAGCAGAAACTTTCTCAGTAACTAATGGTTTCTTCAGGACGCTCATTACTCTTTATTTAATAAGGTTTCAACTTTGCTTACTGAACTTTCAACGAAGATCACGTGATCAGCATTCATCACATCGTATGTATTGATTTGATCAGCTGTTGTGATTTTCGCATTCTTGAGGTTTCTTCCAGAAAGAACAACATTCTTGTTTTTTTCAGGAAGCACGAGGAGTGTCTTTTTATCAGTAAAGGAAAGATCGGCTAACATCTTGATGTACTGCTTGGTCTTGGGAGTTTCGAAATTGAAATCTTCCAATACAGCAATCGCGTTGTCTTTTGCTTTGTACGTAAGTGCCGATTTACGCGCTAACGCCTTAACTTTCTTATTTAACTTAAATGAATAGTCGCGAGGTGCAGGACCAAATACACGGCCACCACCTTTAAACAACGGGCTCTTAATATTACCCGCACGCGCACCACCAGTTCCTTTCTGTTTTTTAATCTTCCTGGATGAACCAGAGATTTCGTTACGTTGCTTGGACTTGTGTGTTCCCTGGCGTTGATTAGCAAGGAAACTTTTCACATCCAAATAGATAGCGTGGTCGTTCGGCTCGATGCCAAACACCGTCTCAGGAAGTGTTAGATTCTTGGTCGACTTTTCACCACTGTATTTTATGATTGCTACTTCCATTACTTCTTGAGAATTATGGTTGAGTTTTTAGCACCTGGAACAGATCCACTCACCACGATGATGTTTTGATCAGCCATGATTTTCACCACTTTCAGGTTCATCACCTTTACTTGATCATTACCCATACGGCCTGGCAAACGCTTACCTTTTGGAACACGTGACGCGAATGATGCGTTACCCATTGAACCGGGTGCACGAAGACGGTTATGTTGACCGTGAGTTTGGCCACCCACACCGGCAAATCCGTAGCGCTTTACAACACCCTGAAAACCTTTACCTTTTGAAATACCCACGGCATCCAAAAAGTCGCCCTCCTTGAATATATCTTGTACACGGATTTCCTTACCTAACTCCACCATTCCATCGAACTCCTTACGGAAATCACGGAACTCAGCAATAGCTTTTTTAGGGGTTGTGTTGGCCTTTTTGAAATGACCGAGTGAAGCCTTGGTTGTGCTCTTCTCTTTTTTCTCACCAAAGGCGAGCTGAACTGCACGATATCCGTCAGTTTCTTCGTTTTTTACTTGTGTGACTATGCAGGGGCCAGCTTCTATAACCGTACAAGCGATGTTCTCGC
>JANNQJ010000267.1:0-3202 GCA_031400675.1 Cyclobacteriaceae bacterium | reverse complement strand
AACTCCGGATAATGCAAAGAGTGTGGCAATAAATAAAAGAATGCGGATAATGAAATTGGGGTGATAGAAAGGGCTTTTATAGGATTCACTTATTTTTTCAAATTGATCCTGCACAATCAGATGTTGGTTGAGCCACCGCTTACTTTCTTTGAGCACAGCCAGATTATATAATCCAGTTTTGTTATAAGTACTTTTCATGACTCTCGGCTAAAGTAGTTTTTGTACTTAATAATAAAATAGATAAATCCTCCGCAAGAAGCAATCGAGTATAAAAACCAAATCTCGATGGTATCTTCAAAAATGGTATTGGCTAAAAAGTAGGTAGTGCCTATGTAGGCTGCAATGAAGGCATATAACAGGAATAGAAATGATTTTTTCCATCGCGCTATGTAGTATGTAAAAACACAACCACCATAAATCAACAGCAGGTAGATGCCGTACCAATTTTCATCTTCAAAGAGCCCCACAATGGCAGCTACAAAGAAAATAAGCATGCAGAAATTGAGGTACGTAAATGTAAAGTGCTTCTTAATGGATTTACGATCAAGCGATAAAGATATAGTAGCGATAACAACACTGAAAATTATAGCGGTAATGTGAAGATTAGACTCCGTGAAGAAATCCCCACTGTACCATTTTTGAGGAGAGACGCTAATGCTCCAAAACGAAGCGAGGGCCGTGATGGCCAACGATAAAATTCCAAGATGATCAAACCGGTAAGCGATGTAGAAAAAGAAAGCTGCGGTGATCAGTGTGCTGAACCCCAGGTTCTCATCCAGAATGGCGTATTGAAATTGTAGGTATCCTTGTACCGAAATGAAAAACAGGCTACCCAATAAGACAATGTAATCGTAGTATGGATTTGGTGATGTTACCAGTTCGTTTGAGTAAGCAATAGCGTGTTTAAAAACATACCAGAAGCAAACAATCATGAGCACACACAACGCAATCAGGCTAACAATATGCCCGATGTCTCCAATATTCTCGTAAATGAGAATGCCCATACCGGTAGTGAAAAGCATGACACCCAAATACAAAAGGGATCGTAACTCATAAAAAACCGAAACAACTTTTCCAGAAGTAATAAGATTAATCTTTTTGTATTGGTCTTCGTTAATGAAGCCTTTTTCGAAAAGTTCTTGAGGTAATCTTTGGATCATTTGATAATTATCGGATTACTCAATTCTTATCTTTTGGGTGCGGATATTACCACCAACCTCAATTTGTAGTATGTAGAGCCCGGGCGCAAGTGCAGCTACATCAACCTCTGACTTTTGAGACACACGATTTTGGTAAATTAATGAATGACCGTTCATGTCTATAAGCCTTACGCTATAAGGTTTAGCTTCACTGAATACAATATTCACATTTTTAGCAGCGGGATTGGGATAAACTGAAAATGAATCTATGTGCGCTGGCTCAGCTCCAGTAACAACAGAATTACCTTTCAGGTTATTATTGCGCCTGAGCTTATTTACTTTTTTGAGAAGCCAGTTATGGGGATCCACCGATACGGAAGTTACCGAAGTAGGCATATAAAGCTGAAAAGATTCTTCGGTATTCGAAGGCGTAAATCGAAAAGTGGAGTCACCGACTTCAAATCTTAGTTTATACTCCAGCGGTGTTTCAAACAAACCGACAGATCCATGGGAAGTAGTTTGCTTTTGTTCTATAAAGAGGGAATCGTTGAAGTGGTTCCATTCAATTTCATATATGGGATATCCTTGACCGTAGTACCAGTCTTCAAAGAAATTCTGGAAGTCTATTCCGGATTTGAATTCAAGGAGACTCCTGAAATCCTCACCGCTCGCAACCCTTCTCCCAAAGTCATTTTGATAACTCTTTAACAAATCAAAAAAGACTTCATCATCAGATAAAATATTCCGGATCATGTGAACCAATGCGCTTCCTTTATCGTAGGATAGTCTGCCATCAAAAATTCTATTTTCATCTTCAGCCTGTGCCGCTGGAACATACACACTTCCGGAAGTTTGGCTGAGTACATTAGCATAATTATCAGCCATCCAGTTATCAGCATCCGATTTTGAACGTAAATATTCCCGCGCCAGGTATTCCGAATAGGTAGCAAACCCTTCGTTGAGCCATATATCCTGCCAGGAAGAACAGGTTACATTATCGCCAAACCACTGATGACCGAGTTCATGCGCATCTAAACCAAAATCAAAAAAACCCAAACTGGTCATAGTCTGATGTTCCATGCCTCCTCCAAAGGGTGCCATGCAATGCCCGTATTTTTCTCCATGAAATGGATACAGGCCAAAACGTTCAGAGAACAACTCAACCATATCTTTTACCTCATCTATATCATTTTTAAAGAAGGGTAACGTACCAGGATTGTCATAGACAAAATTTTGTATGAGTATCGGATCGACTCCTTCAGGTTCTGCGAATAAAGAGTACTCAACATAGGAGGCGATCGACATTGAAATCAAATAATAGGCAATGGGGTATCTCGTTTTCCATTCAAAACGCAAACGATTTTCCGGTAACGGTACCGTATTTGTCAACAGGCCGTTGGAACCTGCCTTGAGATGATCAGGTACTGTAATAAAAATATCAACCGAATCTGCTTTATCCTCCAATACTTGCTTACACGGAAACCATACTTTGGCATTGAGCGGTTCGGATAAAGTCCAGGTTACCTGATTTCCCCAACTGGATGAAAATCCATTTGAAATACCGGAGAAGAAGCCACCCGTTTGAGGATTGCCTTGGTAGAAAAAAGTAGCCTCAAATACTTCACCAACTGGCAAAGGAGAAGGTAATGTGACTGAAATTTCATCAGCGCTATGCGTAAAATTTATTTTAGTATTATTGAAATAAACGGAATCTACCTGAAGTGCATTTATTAGTTCCACTACAAATTCAGCAAGCGGGGTTGAAACGACCTGCGCAGTAATCGATACATTACCCTTTATAAAGGTGGAAAGATTGTCGGCCTCCAGATCAAGAAAATAGAACTTTACATCGTAATTATCCAGAGATGAGTTTTGACTGCTTCTTGCAGAAGAACGCGCCATTGTTTTGACCTGTGAGCACTTGATGTCATGATGTTTCTGTGCGTAGAGCGTTATTTGAAAAAAGAAGAGAGCAAGGAGTAGTTTGATCCGCATAATGAGTATTAAATAATGAGCAAAATTAGCATTCGTAGTCACAATTACCAGCTGCTATCGGAACCACC
>JANNQJ010000266.1:0-4048 GCA_031400675.1 Cyclobacteriaceae bacterium | reverse complement strand
ACCACCGTGCCTTTTGCGGTCGCGACTACTGATGTTCCACGTGCAGCAGCAAAATCGGCCCCGGGATGTTGATATGTGCCTTTATGAAAAGGGTTTATGCGCTTACCAAAGCCTGATACAAGTTTGGTTAATTCAGTATTTTCTATCGGTTGGATAGAAGGCACAGACAATAGAAATCTTAATTCATTCTCATCCACTTTAATTGCACTGAAGTGGGCGTTATGATCATCCGTTTCTTTAGCAAGAAAAGCAGATTTGTTCTTTAACTCATTCGCAACGGTAGTAAAGCCAGTGCCATCTGCCAACAGTACGCTTTTTTTTCTCGTGGTTGATGTTGCTACTGTTCCCAGAGATGTTTCAAATATTTTTTCGTGGAGGTCCGAATTTTGATTGTTTAAATTGGTCAACATATTTTCTGCATCCGCTAATCCATTCAGCAGTGATGCATGATGCTTTATAAGGGTGATATTTTCTTTTTTCAGAGCCTTTCCTCTTTCTGTTAAGAAAAGCTTGCTGTGCAAAGTGAGAACGCCCCAAAAGATCAGTATAGTAGAAATTGAAAATAGAATTGCGTAACCGGCAAAACTCGAAAAGGAAGTTCGGGTAGGTTCGTATCGGCAGGTCTCAGAATTGTAGAAGTATTTCGAAAGACTCATCAGGTTAAAAAAATATGTAAAATCTACGAAATCTTACCCCTCAGCAGTTATTTTTGCTCGTTCAGCCCATACCCATACGGTATCGGGGGGTGAATATACTAAAAATCGGAAAAGTTAAAAGTTTTGGATCAATGGAGTCGAGTGAGATCAGGAGATTGTTTTTAGAGTTTTTTAGGCAGAAAGGTCATCAGATCGTTCCATCAGCACCTCTTGTGCTAAAAAACGACCCGACTTTACTCTTCACCAACTCTGGCATGGTGCAGTTTAAAGACTACTTTCTGGGTAACGCCACCCCTAAAAGCAATCGCATAGCCGATACACAAAAATGCCTCCGGGTCAGTGGTAAACACAACGACTTGGAAGAAGTTGGCATTGATACCTACCACCATACCATGTTTGAGATGCTTGGCAACTGGAGCTTTGGTGATTACTTTAAGAAAGAAGCAATCGAGTGGGCGTGGGAACTGCTCACAGGGGTGTATAAACTTCCAAAAGACAGATTGTATGTAAGTGTTTTTGGGGGCGATAAGAATGATAGCCTTCCGGTAGATGAGGAAGCTGCTGGACTTTGGAAGAAGTTTGTGGCAAACGATAGAATCATTCACGGAAAAAAGAAGGATAACTTCTGGGAGATGGGAGAGACAGGTCCGTGTGGTCCATGTTCTGAAATTCACATCGACCTTCGTTCCGATGATGAGATTAAAAAGAAGCCCGGAAAAGAGTTAGTAAATAACGATCATCCACAGGTTGTTGAAATCTGGAACCTTGTGTTCATGGAATTCAATCGCAAAGCGGATGGTTCCCTTGAAAAGTTACCAGCTCAGCATGTGGATACCGGTATGGGTTTCGAGCGGTTGTGCATGGCGATCCAAAAGAAGACCTCGAATTATGATACCGATGTGTTCTCTCCGCTCATTAATTTCATTGCACAAGCCGCAAAAGTAAAATATAAGCAAGACGAGAAGACAGACATTGCCTTACGCGTAATGTCCGATCATATACGCGCGGTTAGCTTTGCGATTTGTGATGGTCAGTTGCCATCAAATACCGGTGCTGGTTATGTGATCAGGCGCATTCTTCGCAGGGCGGCTCGATACGGCTTTACCTTCCTCAACTTTAAAGAACCCTTCCTTTACAAGTTAGTACCAGTACTTTCAAGTCAATTGAAAGACGTATTCGATGAGCTTGAGTCACAAAAGGATTACGTGAGTAAAGTAATTTTTGAGGAAGAGACATCATTCTTGCGAACTTTAGAGAAAGGTTTGAAACGAATTGAGGGATTGAAATCAATCAGTGGTGAACAGGCTTTTGAACTGTACGATACCTTTGGGTTCCCGCTTGATCTTACCTCGTTGATTGCTCGTGAGCGAGGATTCACCGTGGACGAAGTGGGATTCAAAGTCGAGATGGAAAAACAGAAGTCCCGTTCAAAAGCTGATGCCACCAAAGAAACTGGTGACTGGATTTTAGTTGGGAAGGATGCAAAGACGGAATTTGTCGGGTACGATACGCTGGAAGCTGAAATAAAGATTGTTAAATACCGCAAGCTTAAGCAGAAGAATAAAGAACTGTTTCAACTGGTATTTGACAAAACACCTTTCTATGCAGAAAGCGGGGGTCAAGTTGGTGATACCGGATACATGGGAAGCGCAAACGAAAAGATTTACATCACCGATACAAGGAAAGAGAATGAGTTAATCGTTCACTTTGCTGATAAGTTACCGGAAAACCTTAACGCTTCTTTTAATGCGTTGGTAGATAAACACAAGCGTCAGCTTACTATGGATAATCACTCTGCAACACATTTACTGCATGCTGCGCTTCGCGAAGTGCTGGGTAAACATGTTGAGCAGAAAGGATCACTCGTGAATGAAAAAATTACCCGCTTCGACTTTTCTCATTTCGCTGCTATGACTCCTGAAGAGATTCAGAAGGTTGAAGACCGAGTGAACCAGAAAATTAGAGAGAATATCTTGCTTGATGTAAAGCAGAATGTACCAATCCAAGAAGCCAAGAAACTTGGTGCAATGGCGCTTTTTGATGAGAAATATGGGGATTTTGTGCGGGTCATCACGTTTGACCCCACGTTTTCGGTTGAGCTTTGTGGTGGTACACACGTGCCGGCTACCGGTAATATAGGGTTGTTTAAAATCATCTCTGAAAGTTCGGTAGCGGCAGGTGTTCGTAGAATTGAAGCTATTACCGCGGATGAAGCCGAGAGATTTGTAAAAGAGAATCTCAGCTTGCTCGATCAGGTAAAAGAGCTGCTTAAAAATCCGAAGGATCTTCTTGCTGCAACAAAAAACTTACTTGAAGAGAAAAACGCGCTTGAGAAAAAACTTGAAACTGTCAATCAGGATAAAGCCAACCAACTAAAAGATGAATTGGCAAAGAAGGTTGAAAAGTCGAAAGGGTACACCTTGATTCTTGAAAAAGTTTCTGTCCCTAATGCGGATGTATGTAAGAACATTGCGTATGCGTTGCGAAATCAATTTGATGATTTGTTGCTCATCCTGGCTGCCGATGTGGATGGCAAACCACAGGTAACGGTGATGATCGGAGAGAAGCTCGCACTCACGAATCGTTACCATGCGGGAAACATGGTAAAAGAACTGGCAAAAGAAATTGATGGAGGTGGAGGCGGACAACCTTTCTTTGCTACAGCAGGCGGAAAGAATCTCACTGGTTTGGATAAGGTTTTAGTGAAAGCAAAGGAGTTGATTAAATAATTGCTCCCTTGCCGGACTTGTTCCGGCATATCCTTGTCGAAAACTGAGTGGGAGATCCCGGCACAGAGGCCGGGAATACATTTTTTGATATGGAAACATCACCACAAAAAAAATATAGGACAGTCATCGGATTAGAAGTCCACGCTCAACTTCTCACAGAGAGCAAAATTTTCAATTCCGATTCTGCTGCGTATGGAGCTGCTCCGAATACGAATGTTGGTGTCATCACGTTAGCGCATCCTGGCACCTTACCCAAGCTTAACAAGCGTGCATTGGAGTTCGCTATTAAAATGGGCCTTGCCTGTCACTCTGAAATTTCCCGGTTTACCATTTTTGATCGCAAAAATTATTTTTACCCCGATCTTCCTAAAGGATATCAAATCACACAAGATCGCACTCCGATTTGCAAAGGAGGGCACATTACAGTTACGTTTAAAGATGGTGCGGAAAGTAAAATTCAGTTGACAAAAATTCATTTGGAAGAAGATGCGGGTAAATCCATTCACTTACCTGCTGAAGAAGATACACTTGTAGATTTTAATCGCTCGGGCGTTCCTCTCATTGAAATAGTGACTGATCCATGCATCACAACTTCAGAGGAGGCTTATGCCTGTCTGACAGAGATACGAAAACTGGTTCGCTATCTTGACATTTGCGATGGCA
>JANNQJ010000265.1:0-2769 GCA_031400675.1 Cyclobacteriaceae bacterium | reverse complement strand
TCCGCTTTGTTCAGTTCGTCAGAAAGCTTTGAGATGATCCGTGGAGGTCACGTTGATCTAACCATTCTTGGAGCCATGGAGGTTTCAGAAAATGGAGACATTGCAAACTGGAAAGTACCTGGTAAGATGGTGAAGGGAATGGGAGGCGCCATGGATTTGGTGGCATCGGCCAAACACATTATTGTAGCCATGCAGCATTGCAGCAAAGAAGGAGCTTCGAAACTACTAAAGCAATGCTCATTGCCAATTACCGGATTAAGGTGTGTTAAAAAAATCGTAACTGATCTTGCAGTGCTGGATGTTTTACCACAGGGTGGTTTCAAGTTATTGGAACGAGCGCCCGGAATTAGTGTCGATCAAATTAAAAATGCAACGGAAGGGAAACTTTTAGTGGAAGGTGAAATTCCGGAAATGAGAATAAGTTGATTTCTAAATTAAGTTATATCAACTGGTAAATCATTAAATTGCGCTATGAGCCCAAATAAGGTAACTAAAATCTCTTTCGAAGAGGATTTTGAAATTAAAGAGCAAGCCTTCCTGAGCATGACACCTTTGAACAGACTTCGCTGGAATGAAAAGATGAGAAGGAAAATTTGGGGCGAAAAATTGAATGCGTATTCCTATAATGGAATGAAAGTCTTAAAGAAAAAAATAAAGAAGTGATATTTTTCAGTCGGGCTCACGAAAGGGTTTTAAGGAAATTCATAGTTTGCGATGTTGACTTTGTCCTGATTGGTGGTCATGCAGCTATTTACCATGGGGTGCAAAGAACGACCGGTGATTTAGATATTTTAGTAAGGCCTACAGTAGATAATGGCGCCAGGATTATTAAGGCCTGTGGGGCACTAGGGCTCGATATCAATGGTCTCTTACCAGAAGATTTTACAAAAGAGCAACTTTTCACATTTGGCTTTCAACCAGCAAGTGTGGATATCTTAAACTTCTCAAAGGGCTTGCTAATTGACGATATCTTTAACAATGCAATCGTGACCAAGCTGGATAAACTGAAAATAAAAATCATTGACATCAGGGACTTGCTAAAAAATAAAAAAAGCATTAAGAGGTCAGGGGAAAAAAATTTAGTAGATCAACAGGACATTCTCGCACTAAAAAGGATATTGCAAATAAAAGAATGATTAAAACCACAAAGGGAATTCATCTTAATGATGTAAAGAATTAATCACAATGAAGAAATCAGAAATAAATTTTACCATCGATTTAGATGATAATAACGTACCACAAAAAATTCAATGGCACGCTTCCGATAAACCCGATGCCGCACCCAGTGAAACCAAATCCATCAGCATTTCTTTATGGGATCAAACACAAAAGAACACGCTCCGCATCGACCTCTGGACTAATGATATGCCCGTAGAAGAAATGAAACGATTCTATATCGATTGTCTTGGTGGACTGGCTCAAAGTATTCTTTCAGCTACCGGAGATGAGCATATGTCCAATGAAACCAACGCTTTGTGTGAAAGACTGGCGAAGCACCTCTCCACTGTAAAAAATTCCTAAGACTAGCATTCTCCTTCCTAATTTAGATTTAGTATGCTCAGAACATAGCCCCTTTATACCCTTTATACCCCTTATACCTTATTCCATATACCCAATAACCTTTCCATTAAAACCTCAACGCCTCAAGCTACAGAATTCAATCAACGGCTAACACACTTCAATCTTTCCTTCAACGAAACCGCAACCGTTTTCTTTGTTTTTTAGGAAAATTTTGTACTTTTCAGAATAGTAGATTAATTATTCTTTAAAATCCTATTAACACAACATTTTATTCTTAAAAACTAACCAACCAAAACGAAACTTATGGAGAAGTTTTACAAACGTTTGCTGGGGCCATTGCTAATCATGCTGCTAGCCTCCTTATCTGCATTTGGCCAGACAACGATTTCGGGGAATTTAAAAGATGGAGCCACAGGTGAGCCACTCGCTGGAGTTAACATTATAGTAAAAGGTACGATACTCGGTACCATTTCAGATGGAGATGGGAATTTTACCCTCAAAATCAAACAGAATCCTCCCCTGACTCTCGTACTTTCTTTTATTGGATTTCGTACACAAGAAATTGAAATTACAGAGCCGAACAACACGGGAATTGATGTAGTCATGGAGGAGCAAAATATGCTTGGTCAGGAAATTGTTATTTCTGCCTCTAAGGTTCCTGAGAGTATTTTAGAGTCCGGAGTAGCAATCGAACAAATGGACATCCGACAAGTTCAAAATACACCCTCTGATAACTATTACAAGGCACTTGGAAATATAAAGGGTGTCGACATCGCGACCAGTAGCATCAATTTTCAAATCATTAATACGAGGGGATTTGCCTCAACGGGTAATACCAGGTTTGTTCAACTAACAGATGGGATGGATACCCAGGCACCGGCACTTAACTTTCCCATTGGAAATTTGAATGGCCCATCGGAATTGGATGTGGAAAGTGTGGAAATATTACCGGGTGCGTCTTCTGCACTTTATGGTCCAAATGCTTTTAATGGCGTACTTCTGGTGAACAGCAAGAATCCCTTTGAATACCAGGGGCTCAGCGCATTCGCCAAATTAGGAGTGAACCATGTCGGAAGTGATGCCGATTTTGATGGTCCTTCGCCTGTTTGGGAAGGTGCAATCCGATATGCGAAAGCATTCAATAATAAATTTGCTTTCAAAGTAAACCTGGCGTTTATGAAGGCAGAAGACTGGCATGGTACCAGTACACAAGACCGCGAAATAGCAAGAACACCTGATGGCTTTAGC
>JANNQJ010000264.1:0-21381 GCA_031400675.1 Cyclobacteriaceae bacterium | reverse complement strand
CGTTAATTTTAAATCTTGAACTTTAAACATTGAACCGACTATATTGCGACCTTAAATTTTGATTGATTCAGTTATGCATATACTTAGCTACATCGTTTGGAATGCCAGCCCTGATATTTTTACATTGCCAATTCCCTTTTTAGATACGAAACTTACCCTGCGTTGGTACGGTCTTTTGTTTGCCCTGGGTTTTCTAATCAGCCAACAGATTCTATACTACATTTTCAAAAAAGAAGGCAAGCCCGAGAAAGACGTAGATACGCTGACAATCTACATGGTGGTGTCAACTGTCATTGGAGCGCGTCTTGGACATGTTCTTTTTTATGAACCTGAAAGGTATCTGTCCAATCCCATTGATATCTTAAAAATTTGGGAAGGTGGCTTAGCAAGTCACGGTGCAGCGGTAGGCATTCTCTTTGCGTTGTGGTTGTACGGGCGCAAGAAAAAGCCGGGGCAAAATTACCTTCAAACCCTCGACCGCATTGTTATACTCGTGGCACTTACGGGTGCGTTAATACGGTTTGGAAATTTTATGAATTCCGAAATCATTGGAAAACCAACGCAAGCAGATGCTGGAGTTGTATTTGCCAGGAATGTGACAGAAGTATTGAAGAGTGATGGAACTATAAAAAATATCAGTTATGTACAGCAGGATTCGATTTCAGAAGAGGAAGACTCTAAACCGATAAAAATACTTCTTGAATTTGAACCAGGCCATGGTAGCACCAATGAAGAACATGCTCAGTATGTCGAAGGGCGTGTAAATTCATTCTTATCCTACAATCCATACGTGCGCGAGCACATTATTCAGACAGGGTCTGTAAACTATAAAATAGTTCAGGATAAAACCGGCAATTTTTTTGCCATCATCAATACGTATGCAATTCCACGACATCCCGCACAATTATATGAGTCCATATCCTGTATTTTACTTTTTGCTTTGCTGATGTGGATTTGGAATAATCAAAAAGAAAAACTGGCGCCTGGTAGAATCTTTGGGATATTCATGATCATTTTATGGAGTTTACGTTTTGCATATGAATTTTTAAAAGAGAATCAGGTGGATTTTGAAAATAGCTTACCCTTAAACATGGGTCAACTTCTCAGTATACCGTTGGTGCTTCTTGGTATTTTCATATTAATCCGATCCTACCGTAAAGAAATTAAACAGTAGAAGTAAACTTCTACACCCGATTCGTGTCTCAAGGAAGTAAGGATGCTGGCGTTTATCTATGGTGTTTTGTTTACAGTTGCTTCCTCAGGTCACACACTGGTTGATCGTGAGGGGCTAACCCTTGCAGATACTGTAAAGCGATCGCCACGCAATAAAACGTATCATTCAGACTCTACTGAATACGTTGAAATCAACCGAATCATTATCCTTGGAAACAAACTTACCCGAAATACCATCATTCTCCGGGAGCTCTCTTTAAAAAAAGGAGACATCATTCACGAAAATGATGTACCCTTTGTACTGGAGAAGGATCAGCGAAAATTATTCAACCTCCGTTTATTCAATACTGTTACACTTACACCATTAGCTCTTGGCAACGGAATTGTAGATTTACTCATTGAAGTAGATGAGCGATGGTACACATTTCCCATTCCAATTTTTGAACTATCAGATCGGAATTTTAATGAGTGGTGGGAAAATTATAATCACGACCTAAGTCGGGTTAATTATGGAATTAAACTATATCAGTACAATGTTTGGGGCAGAAATCAAACCCTGACCCTTACCGCACAATTTGGATTTCAAAAGCGCTTTCAATTACAGTATCGTATTCCATACATCAATAAAAAGCAAAAGCAAGGACTTATCTTTGAAATGGATTACGTGGAAGCAAAAAATGTGGCCGACAGCACCATCGATCACAAACTTGATTTTTTTAAGTTTGAACGTCCGCTCCGGAATACAAAAGGAATTGGTCTTACGTATACATATCGAAATAATTTCTACATACAGCATCGGTTAAAGTATGAATACCGTCAAACCACGATTGCAGACACACTTCAAGAACTTAACCCGAATTATTTAGGTCCCGAAAAAAATTACCAACAATTTGATGCCGTTACATATGAATTTATTTCCGATCATCGGGATGTAATTGTGTATCCTTTGAAAGGTTATCAACTATACTTTAACTTTAAAAAAAGTGGAGTAGGATTACATAAAGATCTCAACAAAACAGAAAGCTCTTTAAGTTTCTCAGGTTTTCTTGACCTCAAGAAGAATTTTTTCCTATCCAATCTTTCATTTGTATATACCAGCACGCCCGATAAGCTACCGTACTTTAACTATGGAGCGATGGGCTATAATAAAATATTTATTCGGGGGTATGAAGTGTATGTGATTGAAGGGCCTCGATTTTTCCTGAATAAAACCACGTTTAAGAAAAGAATATTTTCAAGAACCTGGCAGGTCGAAAATTCGATCATTCCACAATTCAATTATTTCCCACTGGCTATTTACTTGAAGGCATATGCCGATTTTGGGTACGTTCATAATTACCAAGCCTATTCACAAAACTTGTTGAACACGATGTTGTCAGATAAGATTTTAGGGGGTACCGGTTTTGGTATCGACTTCGTTAGTGCGTATGATGTGGTCATCCGATTCGAGTATACCTTTACGTCACAAAATCAAAGTGGCTTTTTCTTTCATCTTAAAAAAGAGTTTTAGTCGCATTTCATTATCTTGTAATAATGAAATAATGTTGTGTGAAAAGCTTCCTTTGCCTTCTACTTGTTTTATTAACAACTAGCCTCGCATTCAGCCAAAGTGTTTCAACACGGATGGGTGCACGTGCCAACGGAATTGGGTACACTTCTTCAACTTTATTTGACACATGGGGTATCTTCAACAACATTGCAGGGATTGCGAAACTAGAAAGTACTTCAGCTGTCTTTTCATTCGATGCACATCCGTCTTTAACAGGCGCTAATAGGGCTGTCATGGCTTTCGCAATGCCATTAAAACTTGGTGTTGTTAGTGCCGGGGCCTACCGGTTCGGTGATGATCTGCATAATGAGCAGATATTATCGGCAGGCTATGGCAGTAAGTTTGGACTGGCTGCATTGGGCGGCCAGATAAACTACATTCAATATCGCACCGAAGGGTTCGGAAGTAAAGGAGTCTGGAGCGTAAACCTTGGCGGCATTGCCGAAATAACACCCCACATTTCAATAGGCGCCTATATTGTAAACATCAATCAACCATCGATTGGTGAAGACGAGAAGTTGCCTACCAAACTTGTTGCAGGGTTAGGTTTTAAACCTACAGACAAGGTTTTCTTTGCAGCCGAAATTGAAAAGGATCTTGATTACGACCCCACCTGGAAAATGGGACTCGAGTATAAATTCCATGATAAGTTTTGTGCCAGAACAGGCTACAACATCAATCCAAACACGGGCTTCTTTGGTTTAGGTTTTCAAACTAAGAAATTCACGATCGATTATGCCTTGCAACACAGTACTTCCTTCAGCCTGAGTCATCAGGCATCTGTCGCCTACCAATTCATTTCAAAATGAGAAGGAAGATAACGATAGCATTGTGGTCTTTACTTACATCGCTTAGTGTAAGCTCTCAGGAGTACCCTAAAAAAGAAGTCGATCTTGAAATACTGGCCGACCAACTATTCGGGTTTCAAGATCTGGATTTGAATTACCAGGAGTTATACGAAAATATTGCGCTGATTCTTTCAAATCCTATAAACCTGAACAAAGCCGATGCTGAACAACTTAGATTTCTCAATATTTTATCTGAACAGCATGTTCAAAACCTGTTGGAATATCGGAAGGAGAACGGAGACCTGCTTTCGGTGTATGAACTTCAGTCTGTACCGGGCTTTGATTTGGCAATCATCGATAAAATAATAGCATTCGTTACCGTTGATAACTCAGGAACTCAAGGCACGCTCTGGAAGCGAGTCCGTACAGAAGATAATAATTACCTCATTATCCGCTACGACAAAACAATTGAAACAAAAGCAGGATTTAAAGAAAGTGCAAGTGACCAAACGCGCTTTCGCGGAAATGAAAATGAAATGTATATCCGATTTCGGACCACTCGGCCTGGGGATTTCAGCTTTGGATTTACAGTTGAGAAAGATGCGGGGGAAGAAATTACCTGGAACAGTAGCCAACGACAATATGGGTTGGACTTCAATTCCTTTCACGTGCAAATTCAGAATAAAGGAAAACTAAGAAATCTTATTGTGGGCGACTACCAGACACAATTTGGTCAAGGACTGTTGTTAGGCGGAAGCTTTGGTTACGGAAAAGGTTCCGAGACAGTAATGACGGTCAGACGGAGCAATCTTGGCTTTTTACCGTACACATCCGTAAATGAAACTGGCTACAAACGGGGGGCGGCTGCCACTTATGAATTGAGTTCTTCACTTTATCTATCATCCTTTTATTCACTGGCCTGGCGCGATGCCACTCTGGTGCAAGATGAAAGAGAGGAAGCCTTTGTATCGTCCTTTCAAACTACTGGATTGCATCGCAACGAAAATGAACTTGCTAACCGCCACCAAATACAGGAACAGAATTATGGCGGTGTATTAAACTTCCGAAAAAATTCGTTAGATGCAGGAATAATTTTTAATGGAATAGAGTTCAATACACTGGTTAATCGGGATACTTACGCTTATAATCAATTTAGCTTCGAGGGGCAAAACGCGAATAATCTTGGATTATTTTTTAATTACACACTGAATAACATTACAATTTTCAGCGAAGCTGCTAAAACACTTGGAGAAGGTTACGGAATAACTGCGGGAATATTAGGTAGCATAACGCCTAAGTTTGAGGTCGCGTTGCATCTTCGTAAGTATCAGCGCAATTTTCACAGCTTGTATTCAAACGCTTTCGCTGAAAGTTCTTTACCACAAAATGAATCTGGAATTTACTGGGGGTGGAAATATACCTGGAACAAAAAATTCAGCACCTCTGGTTATGCTGATTTATTTAAGTTTCCTTGGTTACGCTACAGAAGTTATGCGCCATCGCAAGGTCATGAATGGCTTTTGCGATTGACCTATCAGCCATCAAAAAATGTAGCGGTCTATATACAAGCTCGGGAAGAATCAAAGACCAGAAACATTATTACTGAACAGGCTAATCTTTACAGCACTGCAGAAGGCATGAAGCGAAATTACTGGATCAATTTCGACTACGGCTTAACTCAAAATCTGAAATTCAAAACGCGTGCGCAGTTTAGCACATTTGAAATTGGCCAAATTTCTACAAAAGGAATGGCAATCATTCAGGATATAAGTTACGATTTAGGAAAGCTTACAATTACTGGACGATACGCTCTTTTCGATACCGAAGATTATGATAACAGGCAATATGTATACGAACGCGATGTCTGGCTGGCTTATTCCTTACCTGCTTACTCAGGGGTGGGTGTTCGTAACTATATGTTAGCTGAATATACTCTTAATAAACGTTTCAGTTTTTGGATTCGTATTTCACACACACGTTATACAGATCGTGAAGAAATAGGCTCCGGAGCGGATACCATCGAGGGCGTTACCAAAAATGACATTCGAATTCAGGCAAGAATAAAATTTTAATTGATCAAAAAATATGCACGCTGTAAAACAAATAACCCCGGAAGTACTTTTAATCCTATGTATAGGAGGGATTGCCTTTATTGTGATTATGAAGCTTATCTTCAGAAAAAAGCGCTGATCAAGTGCGCTTTACGCAGGTTAAGAATCAATTAAATTGGGTTAACCCGTTCCTAAGTACAGTGTAAAAGCGTTAATTTACAGTATTCAATCTTTCTAAAAATTTCAGGAATATGAAAAAATTAATTTTATCAGTTGCCGTAATTTTCATGCTTTCAATTGTAGCGTTTTCACAAGTCACAAAAAAAACGCTTGAATTGGCAGAGTTCAAATCGATCTATGTAAACTCTAACTATACGGTATACCTCAAACAAACCAACAAACAGGAAGTAGTTGTAGAGGCTCTGAGTGACATTTACGCCCTCACCACCATTGTTGTTGAGAATGGGGTACTAATGATCAATGTGGAAAGAAAGCCGGATAGTCCGAATAAAAGTGTGTGGGCAAAAATTGATGATATCAAATTAAATCCTACCATGAAAGTTAATGTAAGCGTAAAAAACATTAATGAATTACAAGTGAATGGATTGGGTAAAATTATTTCTGAAAATTCATTGTCCGCGCCCACATTAAATCTATCCGTGAGTGGCAATGGCAGCATGGATCTTGATATCAAAGGCGATTATTTAAAAACAGAAGTGAGTGGTTCAGGAAAAGTGATGCTAAAAGGATATGCTACTTCGATTGATGCTCTAGTCAGTGGCAGTGGAAGTATCCAGGCATTTAATTGTACCCTCGATAATGCAAAAGTAAAAGTGAGCGGCTCGGGCAGTTGTGAAGTAAACGCCACAACTACCATTGATGCATTGGTGTTAGGCAGCGGAACCGTTAAACATAAAGGCAACACAAAAAACACAACAAAGAAGGTATACGGATCAGGCACGGTGGAAAGGGCCTATTAACTGAAAAAACCTACTAATTGGGTTAATTTTGTGTAATTCAATGAATATCAGCATTATTCATTTTTTATAGCTATTTTTGACACGTTTAATTTTACACTTATTAATTACTTATTACAATGAACATTTATGTTGCAAACATCCCGTTCAAAGCAACCGAAGACGAACTGAAGGGATTATTCGAAGAGTATGGTGAAGTTAGCTCCACCAAAATCATTTTAGACAAGTTCACTCAGCGTAGCCGTGGTTTCGGTTTTATTGAAATGAGTGATGATGCAGCCGGTCGTCAGGCGATCAACTCGTTAAACGGTGCAGATTTTATGGGCAAGAACCTCGTGGTTAACGAAGCTCGCCCTAAGACTGACGCTCCCCGTAGTGGTGGTGGCGGAAACCGTGGCGGTGGTGGCGGATTCAACCGCAGAAGTTACAACAACGAATATTAATCGTAAGTAGCCTTTGAAGATTTCAAGTCCTCCCTGACAAAGTCGGGGAGGACTTTTTATTTAAAATTGCCCCAACCAGAGTCTTTTGGATTGCGAGATTTGTATAGTTAAGCTTTACGGACTCTGCACACTCCGCGGTTTTAAAAAAAATCTTGATCATCCAATAAAAATTTCGTAAACTTTGTGTGAACCAACCAACAAATTTTATGAGTGTTGTTACCGATGTTGAAAAATGGGGTAACTCGCACCGCCCCGGTTTTCTTGATATTTTCAGAATCGCCCTTGGTGTTTTTTTAACATACAAAGGCCTGGATTTCATCACTAACATGGACGAATTGGAAATGACCACTTCAGGTGTGAATGTTGCCTTTGCGGGGGCTGCATTAGCGCACTACGTTGTATTTGCGCACATTCTCGGTGGGCCACTAATTGCCTTTGGTTTGTTTACCCGAATTGTGAGTGTGATTCAACTACCGATCTTAATTGGTGCGGTAATTTTTGTAAACTACCCAAAAGGATTTCTATCACTTGGTAATCACATGGAACTTGAAATCTCTGTTGTGGTGCTCGCGGGATTGGTAGTATTTATAATTTTTGGTGCAGGAAAGTATTCCATTGATGCGAAGCGAAGAAGAGAAGCAATGGAAGCTGCTCAATCCTAAAAGTTCAACGTTTCAAGTCTAAGGTTCAAGGTTGACATTGAATTTAGGAATCTTTAACATCAAACCTTTACGCTCTCTTCAATTCAATGATCGTTAACTCTGGAGGAATACCTACCCTTCCCGGGTAACCAATGTATCCAAACCCGCGATTCACATACAGGTATTGATTTCCTTCCTGATAAAGTCCAGCCCATTGCTTGTATACATACTGTGAGGGACTCCATTTAAAGTCACCAATCTCTACACCAAATTGAAAGCCATGCGTATGCCCTGCAAACATCATATCAATATCAGGATACAGAGGCTTTACTTGTGCATCCCAGTGACTGGGGTCATGCGAAAGTAAGAGTTTTACACTAGCATCTTCAATGCCTTGATGCGCAATATCTAACTTTCCATACTTGGTAAACCTTCCGCCTCCCCAATTCTCATTTCCGATAACCGCAATTCTATCTCCACCTTGTTTTATATATCGATGTTCATTCATTAAAATATCAAAACCGAGGGTTTTGTGTGCCGCAATCAGATCATGGAAATTATTTTTCTTTTCTTCGGCACTTGACCATTGCTTATAATCACCGTAGTCGTGATTACCGGTAATTGAATACACGCCAAGCGGTGCTTTTAGCTTATTGAAAACTTCGATATAGTCTTTTACTTCTTGGGTTTGATTGTTCACCAGGTCGCCTGTAAAGAAAATAACATCGGGCTTTTCTTTCAGGAACATTTCAACTCCTCCTTTAACAGCAGTTTTATTGAAGAAACTTCCAGCATGAATATCCGAAAGCTGTCCGATCTTCATTCCGTCAAACGATTTTGGCAGGTTAGGCAGGTAAACTGTTTTCCTACGTATTCGATAGTCATGTGCTCCTGATAAAATACCGTAGACCATTCCGGTAAACGGAATTGCTGCTGCAATTACCGCTGTCTTTGCTAAAAACTCCGAACGGGGAATAATCGCTCCAGATGTTCCTCCTTCTGTGTCCTTTGTAAAGAAACTGGCAAGCCAACGAACTCCGCGCTGAAGGTCATCTACAATGATAAAAAGTAAACCAAATATTTTAGAGAAGTAAGTCATGAATATTCCCACCAGCACCATATTTCTCAGGTGTGTTCCATACTTGTAGGGATTGCTATAGTAATACCAGAATATGGAAGCAAACACCAATGCCGTAATTAACCAATATCCTATGCGTACCGACTTCATCGAAACGGGGCTCAATCCTTTCGTGACTGTAAGGATGGCCTGGTAGGCATACAAATCAATCAGGAAGAGTACAACTAGTAATATGAGGATACTCATGAATTTATACATATAAAAAAGTCGCCTTAGTTTATAAGACGACTTTTCTCTGATTCTATTTTAAATTAATTCAATGCAACCGTTTTATCTTCTTCAGTCTTTCCCCTGAAGCTGCCTACCCAGGCCTTTAACCTGGCCCGTAAAAAATACAATACGGGAACCATTACAAGCGTGACAAACGTGCCGAAAATAATACCGAATATCATGGTCCAGGATAACGGACCCCAAAAGGCAACGTTATCGCCACCAAAGAAAATATGTGGGTTAAATTCCGTAAACAAAGTCACAAAGTCGATGTTCAACCCAACGGCTAATGGTATCAATCCTAATGTGGCAGCCATGGCCGTTAACAGTACAGGTGTCATACGCGTCTTAGATGCCTCCACGATAGCAGCCTTTAATTCCATGCCTTGCGAAATCAGTAAGTCGGTGAACTCAACGAGAAGGATCCCATTGCGGACAACAATCCCGCACAACGCCATCACACCCATACCGGTCATCACAATTGAAATTTCCATTCTAAAAAGTGAAAAACCAATCAGCACACCGATTATACTAAATACAATCTCCGATAGGATGATGAGGGGTCTGCCTACGGAGTTGAATTGCAACACCAGGATCATGAACATTAACCCAAATGCAACCATGAATGCAACTCCGAGAAATGCTCCTGTCTCCGCCTGCTCTTCCTGCTCACCTGTCATTCGCACGGTTACATCATCGGGTTTCGCAATAGAGGCAAGACTTTCATTAATCTGAGGCACAATCTCGTTGGCATTGAACCCACTTAACACATTCGATGAAATCGTAATTACGCGTTTCTGGTCAATCCTGCGAATACCGGCATAGCTGTTTGAATATTCAATCTTCGCCACTGCCGATAACGGAACCTGCCGCACTGCACCATTCATGTTCATATCGCGATACACAATTGGAAGGTTCATAAGTGTATTGATGTCGTTACGATGTTCCTCCTTTACACGAAGTTGAATAGGATAGTCATCGTTATCATCGCGGAATTTTGAAACTTCCCAGCCGTAGATGGCAGAGCGCAAATTGTTTCCAATGGTTTCTGTTGAAATTCCTTCGCGATTTGCTTTTTCACGATCGATATTAATTACGATCTCTGGTTTATCACTTTGGAAATCTGATTTCAATTCTTCCACTCCAGGAATTTGAAGCGAATCTAAATATTTCTTTACGCGGGTCGCGGTCGCTACCAGCACTTCAAAATCATCTCCGCCTACTTCAATGTTGATAGGCTTACCGGTTGGCGGTCCGCCTTGTTCCTGATTCACGGATATTTCAGCACCCTTAATGCCTTTTACAGCATCACGGATTTTATCCATGTACTCACGTGTATTTTGTCCATCGCGTTCTGAGAATTGAACAAAAGCAACCGTAACCTTTCCCAAATGAGGCTGCGCATTATTGCCTGCAAATTGATCTTCCGATGCCCCAATCGCTACGTTACTGATAATCGACTCTACAATCTTATTATCTTTACCTACTACATCGGTCACTCGTTTTTCAACTACCGAAGTAATGGAATCTGTAATATTTTGGTCGGTGCCAATTGGCATGGTGACGTACGCAAAAATAAAATTGGGATCTCCCTGAGGAAAGAATACCACGGGAGGTTGACGAATAGCCGTAAAGATTATGGAAAAGATAAGTAGAAACACAACTCCACCAATCACCAATGCTGGTCTCCATCCATTCAAACACCAGTTCAATACTTTTTTGTATCCCTCCTGAACACGTGGCCAGGTCTTATTCTGGAATGTTCTAATCACACCTTCTAAAACGAAATGGTGCAGCGCATATACCCCAAAGAGTGTAACCGCAAAATTTCCGAAACCAAAAGCGCCTACGATGTATGACACAAGTGCAACTGAACCAAATACAATTGCAGATATTTTAAATCCACGTGTGAACTTGCTCTTGTTGGGATCGTGCGGCTCATGCGGCTTCATAAAGTCGGCAGCAAACACCGGGTTGATGATATAGGCCACGAGTAACGAAGCTAGCAATGCTACAATTAATGTTACGGGAAGGAAGTACATAAACTTTCCAATAACACCCGGCCAGAACATGAGCGGAACAAATGGTGCAAGCACCACTAGTGTACCGGTAAGTACAGGAAGAAACACTTCTCCCGCAGCGATCTTGGCGGCTTTCTTAATTGGCACTTTACCATTATCGAATACACGGTGTGTGTTTTCAATCACCACAATGGCGTCATCCACCACAATCCCTAAAGCCAGCAAGAAGCTGAACAAGGTCATAAGGTTGAAAGTAAAATCCAATGAAGGAAAAGCCAGAAAAGCAATGAAGCTTGATAATGGAACTGACAATGCAACGAAAATTGCATTAGTAGCCCCCATGAAGAACATGAGGATAATCGTTACCAGAATAAATCCAATGATGATTGTATTAATCAGATCGTGCAGTGTAACACGCGTGTTATCGCTTTGATCGGCCGTGATGAGGACATCCATGCCCTTCGGTAAAATATTCTCTTCAAAATTCTTAACGATCGCTTCGATTTGATCAGAGGCAAGAATGAGGTTCTCTCCACTCCTTTTGATTACGTTAAGCGTAATTACATTTTTCCCATCTAAACGCGCAAAACTTTCCTGCTCCTTGTGTGAATCTACTACTTCAGCAATGTCGCGTAGATACATTTTACCGCCATTCGTAGAAACAATAATTACATTACCAATTTCTTCCGCACTTAAAAATTCACCGTTCACGCTGAGTGAACGTTTCATGCCGTCTACCGTAAGCTGACCTCCAGAAATAATTTTATTCTCACCATTAATCGCACTGTATATATCAAAGAAGGCGATCCCCGCAGAAGCTGCTTTAAAAAGGTCAACGTTAATCTGGATTTCACGATCCAAGGCACCAACAATATCCACTCTTCGTAATTCCTTTACAGTTTCCACCTCATCTTGCAACTGTTCAGCATATTTCTTCAACGTCTGCAAATCGTAATCCCCTGAAAGATTGATGTTCATAATCGGGAATTCCGAAATATCCACATCGATTACTTCCGGGTCGTCTAACAAGTTGGTTGGAAGATTCGGCTTTGCTCTGTCCACTGCATCTTTTACATCCTGCTTGGCTTTATCAACTTCAACGTCAGTTTCAAATTCGACAATCACGTTTGAGAAATCCTGAACAGAATTGCTGACGATTTTTTTTACACCTGCTATGGATTTTACTTCCTTCTCAATCTCTTTCGTCACTAAGTTCTCCACATCCGTGGGTGCTGCACCCGGGTAAACGGTGGCCACGTAGATTTGAGGGAAAACAACCTCTGGAAAATTTTCCTTGGGCCGACTGTTGTACGTCATAATTCCCGCAATACAAATGAAAACGGTAGCTACGTAAATACTTACTTTATTATCGATTGCCCAACTGGTGGGCTTAAATTCTTTTTCAGTGTCTTTCATATCTCTTTAGTTATCGGTTAATAGTTATCTATTAACAGTCATAAGTATTTTCATTTTTGAGAACCCTGATAACTGCTACCTGATAACTTCCTACATCTTGATGACTTGCCCATCACTTAAACCCTGATAGCCGAAAGTGATGATCTTTTCTCCGGCCTTAATTCCAGAACTAATCTGGGCCAGGTTATCAAATACACCTGCTACCGTTACAACACGTCTGCGTGCTACCGTATTCTTTCCATCGGTTTCTGCAACATACACGATCTTCTCACTATTGACAGTCTGAACAACATTCACCGGTATGACAACTGCTGATGGTTCGGTGAAATAAACAACTTTCACCACCCCTGTCATATTAGGGCGAAGGTCAGCGTACGATGGCAACTTAACTTCCACCGCAAATGTGCGCGACATCGGATCAATAGTTTTACCAACAAATGTTACGCGTGCGTCAATATCTTTTTTCAACTCGGGAATACTTACAATGGCTTTGTCACCAACTTTTACGCTGGTTACATGCGCCTCTGAAATATTGAGCGTCAACTTCAGGTCGGAAGTATTTACCACCCGTGCGGCTGGCATTCCGGGTGCAATATTTTCACCAGGCTTTACTTGCAATTGATCTACCGTTCCGTTGATCGGAGACTTAATGCGCGTCATGTCATTTTGTTCCTCCAAAGAAGCCAATTGCTTCTCCATGCTCTCTCTGTTTGTTTTCGCTTGCAAGAATTGGACTTCGGTACCAATTTTCTGATCCCACAGGTTCTTCTGGCGCTCATACACTGTAGTGGCTAATTCAACTTGCGATTTCATGGATTCGATACTGCGAAGAATCAATGCGTTATCAATCTGTGCCAATGTTTGTCCCTTGCTTACCCGCTGGCCCTCTTTTACAGAGACACGTGTTACCACGCCCATACTTTGAGCGCTCACCAGAATATTATCTTCTGCTTCCACGCTTCCTTGTGTTTGAATGTAATGATTGAAGGGTCGAACCGAAACTTCTCCGATCACAACCTCTTTTGCCTTTACTGTTGTGGCCGTAGAGTCTGCAGGAATATCTTTTTCAAGTGCAACTATTTGCTTTGCAATTTCTGATTGTTGCTTTTTTAGGTCTTCTAATTGTGATGCTTTATCATTGCTGCACGCAGACAAAACACTAGCGACCAATGTCACAATTATAAATCGAGTTAGTATTTTTGATTTCATGAGGTTGTTGTTTTCTTTGTTTGAGAGTTTGATTAATTATTTTTCAGTTGGTAAAAGTTTTCCATATGCTTTTTCCAAGTCTACAGATACAATTAATGCATCGTACAGCGCTGCATAATAATTCGTCTGTGCTTCTTTATACGATGCATCAGCATTGAGCACCTCGATATTTGAGCCAACGCCTTCCTGATATTTAATGACAGTGACTTTGTATACTTCTTCCGCAAGTTCCATGTTCTCCTTCTGCAGTTTTAATGCATCAATATTGTTCTGAAATGAAAGGCTAACCTGACTCTGTTCCATATCGATTTGATTGCGTGTCAGCTCTTGTATATTTTCAATTTGTTCAAGTTGCATTCGCTTCTGTTGAATTTGCTTACTCTTTCGTAGCCCATCAAAAATTGGAACGTTTAATCGAATTCCGAAAGCACCCAAGGTTTTCCAATTCTCTCCAAAAGCAAGAAAATTATTGAAGTTAGAAGTACCATAACTTGCCCCATAATTGCCATAAAAATCAAGTGTAGGCAAATACTGCGATCGGGTATTCTTAATATCTAATTCTACAAGTGAGTGATTCACACCGAGCTTCGTATATTCAATACGGTCATTGTATGTAAATCCATTTTTAAATTCAGGATCCAGTACTTGAAATTGAATTGAACTAAGATTATCCGAGAGTGTGAGTTGCGTACTCATGGGCAAGCCCATTTGAAACTTAAGAAGATTATAACTCACTTCTAATCCAATGGTTGATGATCGCTTTGCATTATTAATGTTATTAACTTGAACCTGAATTCTGCTTACATCTATTTTTTCAGCAAATCCATTTTCATACATGGCCTTGGTTTCTCGCAATAACGAATCGAGCCGGTTAACATTAATTTCAACTAACGCTAGCCGTTCTTTGTTTACCAACACTGAATAATATGCTTTCTTAATTGCAGCAACTAATTCAATTTTCGTACTTATCAGATCGACACGGGCTAATTCAGTATACGTGCGGCTTGCCTTGAGGCCTACAAAATATGATCCGTTAAAAATCATTTGATTAATATCAATACTGGCCCTGCCAGTATACTGCGTTCCAAACTTGACAGGAGCAAGCGTTCCTTCAGGAGCATTTGGATCAAATATTTGGGCAGGAACGAAAGTGGTTGGGATCAAGTAATTATCTCCCAAATCTCCGAATGCACTTACTTGTGGCAATCCGGAAGCAATAATTTCGCCTACTTTAGCCTCGGATGCCTCTACAGCACTATGAGCATTTTTTAAATTTGGATTATGCTCATTGGCATACTCAATACACTGCTCGAGCGTAAACACGGTTTGTACTTTTTCCTGTGCAACCAACGAAGTTGCAATCGTTAAGCCTACTACCGTACCGAATATCAGATAAAGTCGTTTCATACTACTATGGAGGGTTGGTTGTTGAGTTCTTTGTATTTCATATAAAGTTTTTTTCCTTTTTCTGTGACCAGACCAAAAACAAAGTGATCAAAAATCTGACCTTGGACTTCGGCTAACGAAAACTTTTCACGTGGAAAAATATCCTGGCTGAATGCAAGCTGTACAAGTTCAATTCGAACGGATGCTAAAATTTCCGGATTAACTTCGTCACGGATGTAACCGTCTTCAATTCCTTGTTTTAGATTTCGAACTACCGATTCACGGATAAATTTATTTTTATACTCAAGCCAAATGCTCCACGCCTTCGGATGGAATTTTTGAATATCATACAACATGGCTGGATTCATTTCTTCCATATCCTTCTTCAGGCAAACCGATAGTCTGGCAAGTTCTTCAATCGAGTTGGCCGAAGTGATCCGGAGGTCATCGTATTGCTTCGTGCTTCTTTCTAAATGTGATTTTGAGACCATGGAAACCAGGTCTTCTTTATCTTCAAAATACTGGTACAAGGTCTTTTTTGATACCCCAACACTTCTGGCAATATCATCCATTGAAATGCTTCGGATCCCATACTTCACAAACAGATCTTCCGCACCCTTTAAAATCTTCTCTCTGTTGTCTATCTCTTCCATATCAGGGCAAAACTATGGAAACTTTTGTTATATTAAAAGTTTCCTTCGTTTCCTTCAACGCCTGATAGAGCATTAGGTTTAGGTTTTTAGATAAATATTATGTGATCTTTTGAAGAACTCTACTTCAAACGTTTGCACCGCTTGAATTCGCATCAGGGCTTTCCTGTCGCGGTTTACACCATTTATCTTTCATTTTCTCCTTAAATCTCTCTCGATCCTCTGGTGTCATAGCATTCCACTTCTCCTTCCAGTAAGGTCTCCAAGGTCCACTGTGTCGATTTCTCCAATGCCCTCTCTTTCCTAAACCCGAAAAAAGGATTTTAGAAAGCGCTAACAAGCCCAATGCTTGCCAAAAGGTTATTACAGGACCAGCAAAAAGTGCAGGAACAAGCCAGTTCCATAAGTACATGACTGCCATCACAAATCCGAAAGCAATCGCGATCCCAACTAGGATCATAATCAAAATTTTACCTACCCATATCCCACGTTTCATAATTCAAATCTTTAATGTTTAACATCTAATTCTATTGTTCGATAATATCATTGTAAAAATTCTGCAATCGCTTTCGCAAGGCCAGAATCGCATACCGCTTTCGTGAAAGCAATGTGTTAATCGAAACTCCGGTCTCTTCGGCTATTTCCCGAAATCCTTTCTCTTCAATCTCGTTTAAGATAAAAATCTCTCGTTGCTCTGAAGGAAGCTGCGCGAGGGCATCCGTGATTTCATCCCATATCGCTTCGCGAAGCAAGGTTGATTCTGGCGTGTTGCCTAAATCAGGCAAAATCTCCTGAAGCGTAAGCGGTGCATCACCATCATTTCCAGAAATCAATTCAAAATCAGTACGCTTAGGCCTGGCCGAATCTCTCCGGTAGCGGTCTATAATCTTGTTTCTCGCCACACTGTATAGCCACGATGTAACCCGATCCAGCGACTCAATTGTATTAAAACCTGCAATAAATTGATAAAATACATCCTGCAGAATGTCCTCTGCTTCTTCCAAGGTTGAAACGCGCCCTCGGATGAATCCCAAAAGCTTGTCCTTTTCCTTTAGAAATGTGTTCTGTTTTACTTCTTGCATGGCTAGGTCCATCACCTGCATCGTTTGATGGTATAGTCGGCAGGCTGTTAAGATTTATTTTAAACCAAAGTAGGAATTTTTAAGACTGCGTAGTCATTGCCGTTAACGTTTCCCTTTCTTTGTGGTTGTAAATATGGAGGAACAGGTTTTTAAATATCAAAAAGCAGCAATGCATTTTTTAAAAGTCGGTAATGGCCCACAGGCTCTATTGGCTTTCCATGGGTTCGGACAAGATCATAAAGCCTTTTCTGACTTGTTTAAAAAGCTATCCAATCAATATACAGTTTACGCTTTTGATATTTACTTTCATGGTAAAAGTGAATGGAACAGAGGTGAGGAGCCCTTAGAAAAACCATTTTGGAAAAGTTTAATGTTAGAATTTTTGAGTCAAAATAAAATTGGCAGATTTAGCTTATTGGGTTTTAGTATGGGTGGGAAGTTTGCGTTGGCCAGCCTGGAAGCTTTTCCTGAAAATATAGACAAGGTCTTTCTATTGGCACCAGATGGTATCAAGACCAGTATGTGGTATAATTTAGCAACCTATCCGATTGTACTTCGAAAGTTATTCAAAAGCATGATTACAAAACCCAACCGGTTTTACGGAATCGAACATTTGTCAGTCAAGGTTGGTTTAATTGATAAAGGAATCTTGCGCTTTGTAGAATCGCAAATGAACACAGAAGAAAAACGAAGGCAAGTGTACTATTCATGGGTGGTTTTCAGGCACCTGAAGTTTGATATGGGTCGAATTGCATCCATCATCAATTCAAACAACATTGACTTAACGGTTGTCATTGGAAAATATGACAAGATCATTACCGAAAAGAACATGGATAGTTTACTAAAGAGGTTAAAGACCTATAACATTGAAATTCTAGAAACCGGGCATAATGGATTAATTTCGAAATGGAATAACTAATTCCCTAGCCCAAAATGATACCCTATACTTAATGTGAAAGGTAGTGGCTCAGTAATCTCAATATCCGGGTTATTCAATAGAGAATCCATATCATCTTTATACTCACTTGAACGGAACGGGACTACTAGTTCAAAGTTCCAAAAGTTTTTTTGATTCCTTCCAGTCTTAACTTCAACACCTGCACTAAGAGATGGTCCGTAATAAATTTTATCGTACTCGCTTGCTCCCACTACCTTTATGGCGGCATTGTACCCATACATAGCACCAAGTGTTGGAGTAACTTTTTTCTCAGGTAGGAATTTGCAGGTAGCACCGAAATTAAAACCAGGGCCTACTAGAATGTAGCCGACAGACCCGAATAGCCCAAATTTAGGGGCAACCATATAGGTATAGCGAATACCTAGCAAACCGCCATAATCTAACCCCAAACCAATTCCAATATTTTGCTTTGGGCTTTCCTCAATAATTCTTTCATCTGGCTCTCTCGCTTGCCCCAAAAGTATATTTGATAAACTAACTAAGCTTAACATCAGGGCAATCTTTTTCATAGGGATTGGTTTATTTTTTTGAAAGATATAAACAAGGTTTTATTGCACAACTGATAGTGCAATTATTGATTGAAAAATGATAAAAAAAGATCAATCCATTGTACTTTTGGGCATCCTTTAGTTAGCCACTTCCTTCATGATCTTATTTTTCCGTACTCTCACCAACATAGTTTATGCTGTTGGCTCCCCACACGCTTTACAAATCTCTGATAACCAAAAACTTATATGGCTATTTGGTGGAGCCAAACCACTGTCAGAGAAATCCCTGAATGATCATTTTATTGGACCTCGAAAAGAGATGGTCACACCCTGGAGCACGAATGCCGTGGAGATCACGCAAACCATGGGCATTGAAGGCATCACACGCATAGAAGAATTTATTGAAGCTGAAAATTCGACTGCCTCCTACGACAGGATGCTTCAGCATTTGTACGAGGGATTGGATCAGCACATCTTTACCATCCACCATACTCCTGAACCAATCATGGAAGTAGATGACATCGCTGCCTTTAGTGAAAAGGAAGGACTGGCGCTAAGTCAAGAAGAAGTTGAATACCTGAATGACGTGCGTTGGCAACTCGGCCGCAAACTTACCGACAGTGAAGTATTTGGATTCTCTCAGGTAAACAGCGAACACTGCCGGCATAAAATTTTTAATGGAATTTTTATTATCGATGGAAAGGAAAAAGAGTCCACACTCTTCCAACTCATTAAAAAGACTTCAAAAGAAAACCCGAACTACATTGTTTCTGCTTACAAGGATAATGTAGCATTCATAAAGGGCCCTCGAGTAGAGCAGTTTGCTCCATCCCGACAGGATATACCCGATTATTTTAAAATCGAAGATTTCGATTCGGTTATTTCTATTAAAGCTGAGACACATAACTTTCCTACAACAGTTGAGCCTTTTAACGGAGCTGCAACAGGTGGTGGAGGCGAGATCAGAGACAGACTTGCAGGTGGAAAAGGCTCATTACCTCTGGCTGGCACAGCAGTTTATATAACCTCATATCCCCGATTGGAAAACGGAAGGCCTTGGGAAAAGAAATTTGAAGCTCGAAATTGGCTTTATCAAACGCCCGCTGAAATTCTGATTAAAGCATCGGATGGCGCAAGTGATTTCGGAAATAAATTCGGACAACCACTCATCTGTGGAAGCGTGCTTACGTTCGAGCATTTTGAGAATAACAAAAAATTCGGTTTCGATAAAGTGATTATGCAGGCCGGTGGCATTGGTTTTGGTAAGGAAAAAGACAGCAAGAAAGAAAGTCTGAAGCCCGGAGATAAAATTGTGATGATGGGTGGCGACAATTACCGCATCGGAATGGGTGGTGGTGCAGTATCTTCTGTAGCAACCGGAGAGTTTGGAAATGCGATTGAATTAAATGCTATTCAACGATCCAATCCTGAAATGCAAAAGCGTGTCATGAATGCCATTCGTGCGATGGTAGAATCATCAGAGAATCCAATTGTCTCTATCCACGATCATGGCGCAGGCGGACATTTGAATTGCTTCAGTGAATTGCTGGAAGAAACCGGTGGCACCATTGAAATCGATAAACTACCGGTTGGTGATCCAACCTTATCCGCAAAAGAAATCATTAGCAATGAGTCGCAGGAACGCATGGGCATTGCTATTCATGAGAAGGATGTAGCATTGTTGAAAAGGGTTTCAGAACGTGAACGTGCACCGATGTATGTGGTGGGGACAGCTACAGGAGATGAGAAATTTAAATTCACAGAGCCTAATAATGGAATTTCACCTGTTGATTTGGAGGTGAAACATTTGTTTGGCTCTTCGCCAAAAACCATTCTTACCGATACCTCTGCTCCTTCTAATTTCAGTGAAGTCATCTACGATCCATTAAAGATTTCAGAATACATTGAACAAGTTTTGCAATTGGAGGCGGTTGCTTGCAAGGACTGGCTCACAAACAAAGTAGACCGCTCGGTAAGCGGAAAGGTAGCCACGCAACAAACGTGCGGACCAATTCAACTTCCATTGAATAACGTGTCCGTAATGGCAATTGATTTCCTCAGCAATAAAGGAATTGCAACCGCTATAGGCCATGCACCAGGTGCTGCCTTAGTTGATGCAGCAGCAGGAAGTCATCTAGCAATTGCGGAGGCATTAACAAATTTAGTGTGGGCACCTCTAACGCATGGACTAAAAGGCGTTTCGCTAAGCGCCAACTGGATGTGGCCTGCAAAAAATGAAGGTGAAAATGCCCGGCTATACGATGCGGTACAGGCTGTGAGTGATTTTGCAATCGCACTGGGAATTAATATCCCAACTGGAAAAGATTCACTCTCGATGACTCAAAAGTATCCAAATGGTGAAGTTGTTTATTCACCTGGTACCGTTATTATTTCGGCTGTGGGTGAAGTAAGTGACATTCGTAAAACAGTCTCTCCAGCACTCGAACCGGTTGTTGAATCAACTTTACTGTACATCGATTTCTCAAAAGATGAGTTAAGTCTGGGCGGAAGCAGTTTCGCACAAATTATAAATGCAGTAGGCAAGAAGGCGCCTTCTGTTAAAGATGCCGCATATTTTAAAAACTGTTTCAATACAGTTCAGGAGCTGATCAATAAAAATTTAATTCTGGCCGGCCATGATATCTCCGCAGGCGGATTGATTACGACCTTGCTTGAAATGTGTTTCCCTGTTCCGAACATTGGGGTAAATGTAGACTTAAAGGGCTTGGAGAATGATCTTGTTAAGATTTTGTTCAGCGAAAATCCTGGAGTTGTCATTCAGGTGAACGATATCAAGTCTATCGGCAATGTTTTAGAGAATAACGGAATTCACTTTTTCACTTTGGGTCAAGTTTCAAACGAAAGATGTCTTAAGCTTGAAGGTCGAAGTTCGAAGCTTGAAGCTTTAGACATTGATTCACTCCGCGACACCTGGTTCCACACCTCCTACCTGCTCGATAAAATTCAACGCGCGAAAGGTCACGCAGAAAAGCGCAAAGAAAATTATCCAAAACAGATTCTAAATTATAAGTTTCAATCAAAATTTGATGGTAAGTTCTCCACCTACGGAATTGACTCTAAGCGCAGAACTCCTTCAGGAATTAGAGCTGCCATCATCCGCGAAAAAGGTGTAAATGGCGATCGTGAAATGGCGTACGCGCTTTATCTCGCTGGCTTTGATGTGAAAGATGTACACATGAC
>JANNQJ010000263.1:0-1715 GCA_031400675.1 Cyclobacteriaceae bacterium | reverse complement strand
ACTAAAGCCATCCTGGCCTTCGAAGGCAAGCAAGTCCACATCGTGTGTAAGCAAATCAAAATCCACACCTTCGGTGGCAGTTGTTGCGCTTCCCACACCGACAGTTATTTCGATATCGTTTATTTGTCTGTCATCTAACGTAAAGTCAAATGTATAGACACCATCATCCGTCTCCGAAACTACAATAGGGGTTGTTACCATGGTAACCGGGTACTTCTCAAAAGTGGTTACAACTGAAGTGTTAGAATCCTCATCCCCGCACGAAAAAATTGTTAATGCTGCTATGCTAAATAACAATAGTCTTTTAAATATATTTTTTCTCATTGTTTCTTAGTATTTAAAGTTAATCAACAATTCTCTCGAGGACCTCGTAAAATTCCCTTATACCACCGTCAGCAGATTGATATCCATAGGTGAGATAGATTCTATGCTTACCTGGTCCGCCTTCATCATCCACTATTATATTTGAATCTTCACAAGGAACATTATCAAATTTTGAAGCATTCTCACCACAGGTTACTGAAAACAAACCTGAGAATTGTCCATCCGGTATTGCTACACCATCTTCGTCAGTAAGAGGTGCAATGATTGTATTATCATCAGGATCTACAGAAAAATGGAACGAAAAACCTGTCCAAGCAAATGGACCCCAGAAATCATTATGGGAAAGGGTTACCTCATCGACAAAGCCAATGAAAACCACCGTACCTGTCCAATCGGCAAGGCCTGATTGTACACCGATTCTCCAATAATCGGACTCAATAACTTCATAGTTGCCAGCATACTTGCTCAGTACCATGTTGATTTGGCCCGCTAACGGTAGCGTTTTTCCCGATGCATAATCTCCTTCAAAACGGAACGCCCATCCGGAACCTGGATAAATATCCTCATCCGAATCAGGAAGAGGATTTCCATCTACCAATAGACCTTCCTTCAATTCATCGTACGTAAAGGTATCCGTTATTACGGATCTCAGTGGATCATCAACAGGGTACTCACCGTATAATAGCTCATTGGAGGTTAACTTACTTTCAGCATCGTAAAAGCTACCGTACAGCTTAATATTTTCAACTGCAACTACCCCGTTAATAACATTAAATTCAAAGTCGTACGATTCAGTTCCAACCTCAAATGGAATAAACCCCGTTACAACCTGCAAGTAAGGATCAGCGTGTTGCTGAACAATCGCATCGTTATATTCAATTTCACGATCATCCTCGCATGAAAGCCACGCCAGGGAGACTACAAACATGAGCAAGTATCGTTTCACCAGATACCCCTTATCATTAAATATTTTCATGGTTTCTTTAGGTTAAGTAATTAATTAATTATCCCAAAACACTTTATCAAACAGCGTTCTGCCAGCGGGCGTATTGGGGTTAAAACTTAATTCCGTTTGTGGGTACAGACGAATGCTCGGAAATTGTCCATCGGGGAAAACGCTTCTCACCGGAGTTACGAATATTCCATCTGTAAATACGTTATCGCCATCGACATCAAACCTTCTGGATTCAATCCATCCTTCACTTTCCTGCAGGCCATTCATGGATATCCACTTTTGAACACCAATCTGGTTAGATTTCTCCTGGTCAGTTGCTGCCACATCATACAATCCATTATTTTGGAGGTAATTAAGCGCACCCTCTGCACCGATGTACTCAAAATGAGCGGTAACGGCTGCATCATACATGGCTTTTTCATCATCGATTGTTCCA
>JANNQJ010000262.1:0-12709 GCA_031400675.1 Cyclobacteriaceae bacterium | reverse complement strand
AGTGCTTGTTTGCGGAAATGCTGTAAGCGTACTTGCGCTATTATTTACTGTCCAGAAATAATATGTATTGTTTGAAGTTCCTGTTGAAGTACCTAGCCAAAAGATATTTGCACCGGGAAGCGGTTCATCCACGCCTTCGCTATTCTTCTCCACTACCAATCCCATCAACTTTTGTGCACGAATTATTCCTGCGCTAAAAGTCATTACGATTACCATGAATGTGGTAAATCTAATTCTGCTCATGATGAGATTAGATTAGTGATCTTTCTTATGATCACCGTCTTGCATACCACTGTGATCGTGGTCGCGGTACAAGCAGCAGAAAGGAAGTTTGGCGTACACCTCATCCTTAGCTTTTGATTTATCGGTGTCGTGGCCAACGGAAGCAACTAGATCACAGATTTCTTGTTCCGTTATTTTTGATGGAACGTACACCACATTGAGATTCTTTGTAGCCGGATCCCACTTCACTTGTTTGATGCCATTGTAATCCAGTGCTGTTTCAATTCGCGCCTTACACATACCGCAATTACCGTAGACTTTAAGATCAGCTGTAACTACTTTTTTGGATTTCGTTTGCGCAATAGATGCGAACGTGATGCAAATAAACGTGATGATAAATAGTATTCTCGTTTTCATTTCTGTAAATTTTTAAAGTTGATAAATGAATAAAAGTTCTGGTCGCAACAACCATGAATTATGTATTCAATTCATCATCATAAAAAACGAGACTACAATGGATCTTGTAGAGTGGATCCTTTGGAGGAGGTGAGAAATCAGGATCAATATATTGTGTAATCGGTTGTTCAATTATTTGTTCATCAACATTGGTATAAATATTCCCAATTAGAAAGAAATCAGGTGATATTGGAGCTAAAGAGGCTACAAGGCTTTGGGAATCCTCAATGGAAAGAACTTCATGCTCATCTTTGCAGCAACCGTTATTTTCTGGAAGAAAAAGGCTGCAGGGGCATTTTTTGGCTTCAAAAGAGAATAGTTCGGTGGATTTTTCCCTGCCCATACAGTAGTGTGTGGTTTTAACCACACCTACTGATTGAAGCAGGTAAATACACATGAACGCTATGGCAAAAAGCTTATTCATTGTGCATGAGAGAACCCTAAAGTAAAGAGGTTAGTTTCAATTTTCCTAAGAAATTTCTGAAACTTTGTTTGACTGTAAAAATTGCGCTTTTTGCACCGAAATCGAATGTTAGAAGATAACTACAAGCAGCGAGGGCTCCGAAATAAACTGGTTAAAATCCTTCGGAATAAGGGTATTTCTGATGAACGTGTGCTGGATGCTGTTGCTAAGGTGCCCAGGCACGTTTTTTTTGACAACGCGCTCCTTGAACATGCCTATCAGGATAAGGCTTTCCCCATTGGGGAAGGTCAAACGATCTCTCAGCCTTATACAGTCGCCTTCCAAAGCGAGAAGCTTGCGATAAAGCCCGGAGATAAAATTTTAGAGATTGGAACTGGTTCGGGCTACCAGGCATGTATCCTAATGGAACTTGGAGCGAAGGTCTATACCATTGAATACAATAAAAAGCTATACGATATTACAAAAGTGGTTTTACCGAAGATGGGATACAAACCCTATTTCTTTTTTGGAGACGGATCAAAAGGTCTTCCTTCAAAAGCTCCTTATGATAAAATACTCGTAACAGCGGGCGCACCCGTTGTCCCTTCCACATTGACTGATCAGTTGAGAGAAGGAGGTATCCTGGTCATACCCGTTGGCAATCGCGATAGGCAAGTGATGGTACGGATCGTCAAGAAAGATGATAAGTTGATAAAAGAAGAGTTTGATCATTTCGCCTTTGTACCCCTGTTGGGAAAAGAGGGATGGAAGAATTGAAGTTGTATGGGGTGTAAGGTAGGTGGTATATAGGGTTGCGGGATATGGATATTATAAGCTAATGCCAATACTAATTCTTTATACCTTTGTATTCCCTTAAACCTTTGTAACATTTACCTTATACCCCCAATGCCTAAGAAGAAAAAATTTCCACGTGAATCATTCGTGAGTATGACGGAGCTCGTACTTCCAAACGATACAAACACACTCAACAATCTCATGGGTGGTCGACTCATGCATTGGATGGATATTGTATCTGCTATCGCAGGACAAAAGCATTCCAATAGCACAGTGGTTACGGCATCTGTTGACAATATATCCTTCAGGCATCCAATCTTGTTAGGCAATGTTGTAACACTGAGAGCAAAAGTTACCCGGGCATTCAATTCATCTATGGAAATTCGGATTGATGTGGATGCCGAGGATGTACCAGCAGCGCATAAGTTCGAAAGCAATTCGGCCTACTTTACATTTGTCGCTATTGACAAAAATGGTAAACCTGTCGAGGTTCCAGAAGTTGAACCTGAAACAGAACAGGAAAGAGAACTTTACAACGGAGCACTTCGAAGAAGACAATTGCGGTTTATCCTGAGTGGGCGCATGAAGCCATCAGAAGCTAATGAGCTGAAATCCCTTTTTGACATTAAAGAAGTCAAGTGAGCACCGCCCAGACAGATCAAATCTTTACAGAAGAACTATACAGGATAACACCTGTAAGTACAACTGTAATCTTAACCAAAGCATGGCACGAACTTAAACATGAGGAGAAAGAGCAGCTTCAGAAAATTTCGGATGCGCTCAAACTACGAATCAGCCCTCGTTTATCTATGGATGCATTCAGTGTGGTTCACCAACCTCAATTGGATATCAATCTACTTGCAACCCAGCCTAAAGAAGTCATCTATTTTGGCACTTCAGTTAAAGGACTGAACTACTATGAATTAATTGAAGCCAATCACGTAAAAATGGTACTCTCCGAAAGTCTGGCCGATTTGATTTTGAATGATCAATCCCGTCAAAAACTCTGGAAGGCTTTGCAACAATTATTTATGCCATGATATAGCCATTTTGGCTAATTACGCCCTTATTCTATATTTGCGGAACTTTTAAAAACCATCCGCTCCCGAACGGGTGGTTTTTAGCTGTTAACAGTATCTAAATTCTAAATATGAACAATATAGTATATCTAATTCCTGCCATGGGGATTGTCGGTCTGATTGTGATGGCTGTTAAAGCAGCATGGGTAAATAAACAAGATGCAGGCGCTGAAAACATGCAGGAACTATCGGGGTACATAGCAAAAGGTGCTATGGCATTTCTAAAGGCTGAGTGGAAAGTATTGGGCTACTTTGCCGTGATCACAGCCATTATATTAGGTTGGTCTGGAACACTGGTAGAAGACTCTTCTCCCATTATTGCAATTTCATTTTTGATCGGTGCTTTTCTTTCTGCCTTTGCAGGATACCTGGGGATGCGCATCGCTACGAAAGCAAACGTACGCACCACACAAGCTGCTCGTACCAGTTTAGCACAAGCCCTTAAAGTATCATTTACGGGTGGATCTGTAATGGGCATTGGTGTTGCGGGTTTAGCCATTTTAGGACTGGGAGGTCTCTTCATCGTTCTCTTTAACATATTCGTTCCGGAAGGAAGCATCATGACCGGTATTGAAATGAAACGTGCCATTGAAGTGCTTGCCGGCTTTTCATTAGGTGCCGAATCCATTGCATTGTTTGCACGCGTGGGCGGTGGTATTTATACAAAGGCTGCTGATGTGGGCGCTGACTTAGTAGGTAAAGTTGAAGCAGGTATTCCTGAAGATGATGTACGCAACCCCGCTACTATTGCTGACAACGTAGGTGATAACGTAGGTGATGTTGCGGGCATGGGTGCCGATTTATTTGGCTCTTATGTGGCCACTATTTTAGCAACCATGGTACTCGGTCAGGAAATTGATGCTTCGACTGATAAATTCGGTGGATTATCTCCTATTCTATTACCCATGATGATTGCGGGCCTTGGCTTGCTTTTCTCTATCGTAGCAACTTGGTTTGTTCGAATCAAAAATGAAACAGACAGCGTTCAAAAAGCATTGAACCTCGGTAACTGGTCATCTATTATTTTCACTGCTATCGCATCTTACTTTGCAGTTACTTATCTCTTACCTGAAAAACTCTCACATCGTGGATATGAATTTACATCACTTGATGTATTCATCGCCATTATCATCGGTCTGATTGTAGGTACGCTGATGAGTTTAATCACAGAATATTACACTTCGATGGGCAAACGTCCCGTGCTTTCTATAGTGAAGCAATCAGGAACAGGTCATGCAACCAATATCATTGGCGGACTAGCAGTTGGAATGGAATCTACTGTCCTACCAACGCTTGTTTTAGCTTCCGGAATTATACTTTCTTATGAGTTCGCGGGACTTTACGGGGTAGCAATAGCAGCTGCGGGGATGATGGCGACCACTGCTATGCAATTAGCAATTGATGCCTTTGGTCCTATTGCCGACAATGCAGGCGGTATTGCCGAGATGAGCCAACTTCCTGAAGAAGTTCGACATCGGACTGATAACCTGGATGCTGTTGGTAATACAACTGCCGCTACCGGAAAAGGATTTGCTATTGCGTCTGCTGCGCTTACTTCATTAGCCTTGTTCGCGGCTTTCGTTGGAATTTCAGGAATTACGGCTATCGATATTTTTAAAGCTCCCGTTTTGGCTGGACTTTTTGTTGGAGGAATGATCCCTTTTATTTTTTCATCGCTTTGTATTGCCGCAGTTGGCCGTGCAGCTATGGATATGGTGAACGAAGTTCGTAGACAGTTTAAGGAAATACCAGGCATTATGGAGTACAAAGCAAAACCTGAGTACGAGAAATGCGTGGCCATTTCTACAAAAGCATCCATCCGTGAAATGATTGCTCCCGGTGCAATTGCATTGTTATCTCCGGTTATCGTAGGATTCTCCTTTGGTCCTGAAGTTCTAGGCGGTCTATTGGCAGGTATAACAGTCTCTGGAGTATTGATGGGAATGTTTCAATCAAATGCGGGTGGTGCGTGGGATAACGCTAAGAAATCATTTGAGAAGGGTGTCGAAATCAATGGGCAGATGTACTACAAAAAATCGGAGCCGCACAAAGCTTCGGTAACAGGCGACACAGTAGGTGACCCGTTCAAAGATACTTCGGGGCCCTCCATGAACATCCTGATTAAACTTACTTCCATTGTGGCATTAATTATTGCTCCTCACATTTCTGTCAACAAAAGCACCGAGGCGAAGAAAATTGAGAATAAGCCAACTATTGAAGTTGTTAGCCAAACCCCTATCGAACCGAAAAGATAACTAACATTCAATATACCTAGTAGGCTGTCTCAAAAGTCCTTCTGTCTTCGCGGCCCTGTGCCGCGATCCCCATTTGGTGCTCAACAGGGGATGCCGGAACAAGTCCGGCAAGAGGCTCATTGTTATTTTTATTTTGATACAATCTCTTTTTCTATTTTTGAACTATGCGCACACTTTTGATCTTGCTGATTCTGTCGACAAATTGCCTTGCTCAGAGCAGCATTGTGGGGAAATGGACTACCATTGATGATGAATCGGGAGATGCGCGGTCGGTGGTGGAGATTACAGAACGTGGATCGAAGGTTTTCGGAAAAATTATCAAGTTGTATCCTAATCCGGACGAAGATCCCGATCCGATCTGCGATCAATGTCCTCAAGATGACGAACGATTCAATAAAAAAATCATCGGATTGGAGATTATCAAAAATATGAAATGGTCTGAAAAGGAATTAACCGAAGGAAGTATTCTCGATCCTGAATCTGGAAAAATTTATAATTGCAAAATATGGCTAGAGGGTAACGAGCTCAGGGTAAGGGGTTATTGGGGACCATTTTTTCGCACTCAGACTTGGAAAAAGGTACATTGAACTTACATAGCAAACAATTTGTCGATAAAGCGTTACATTCTAATAAGTAGTTAAGGTTACCAGAATAAAGGTAGATGGTATACAAGTCAGACTCAATAATGGAGGAAAAAGAGATTTTTGAACGCATCTGTAGAGGTGACGAAAAGAGTCTGGAGTTCTTATATAAGAAGTATTATAGGATGATGACCAAGATGGTGATCACCAACAGCGGAACGGAGGAAGAGGCGAGAGATGTATACCAGGACGCTTTGATTGTTTTCTGGCAAAAGGCGACCTCGGGAAAACTGGTGATGACGGCTAAAATCAGCACCTATATTTACAGTATTTGTCAGAACTTGTGGAGGAAAGAGCTGGATCGCAAAAAACGGCTTTCCAATGAGGAGAAAGATGTTCCGGTATCGCAGGATACCGAATCGGAGGAGCGGAACAGGATTGTTGGACAATGTATTGAGCAGTTGGGTGAAACCTGTAAGAAGGTTTTAATGTACTATTACTTTGAAGAGATGTCGATGCAGGATATAGCCGATAAACTAGGCTTTGCTAACACCGATACCGCTAAGACAAAGAAATATAAGTGCAAAAAAAAATTAGATGAATTGATTAAGTCTCAGTATTCTGAGCGTGATTTTTTAGATTAAGAAAATGGCAGTAGAAAAAGATTTTGAATTATTAGACGATTATTTGTCGAACAGGCTTAGTGGCGAGGAGAAAACAGCGTTTGAGCAAAAGCTTGAGGCAGACCCTGAGTTAAAACAAGAACTTAAGATTCAACAGGATTTTGTGGAGGGTATTCGCAAAGCCCGCACCGCTGAACTTAAATCGATGTTGAATAATATTCCAGTCGCGCCTGTTCAAGGCGGACAAACAAGCTTCTTAATAAAAGCTGGATCGTGGGCAGTGATTACAGGAATTGTAGTAACAGGTTTATACTTGTACTTCTCAGAGAATGATTCTCCTGAAGGAGTAAAAGAACTTGCACCGATCGAACAACCTGAAGTTAAGTCTCTTCCTCCTGAGGTAGATTCAAAAGAATCAGAAGCAGTTAAACCGATTGAAGAGCCTTTTAAGGAAGCGGAAAAGGCTGCTGAAAAAAAACCTGTTGAAAGAGATGTAACTCCTTCTACAACGAAGAAGCCAGAATTGAAAATCTATGATCCTTCAAAAGAAGAAGCGGAAGAGGCTGTACAAAAGTATGAGCAGGAACAACTGGAGATTATTTCCAAAGCCTTTGTTACTTCTTCCATGGAGGTTGAAACTGAGAACACACACAAGAAATACAAATTCCATTATGTGTTTAGAGATGGAAAACTCGTACTCTATGGTGCCTTTGAAAAGCATCTATACGAAATATTGGAATTCATCAGTGATGACAAACAAACAGTGGTGCTCTTCTACAAAGCAAATTACTACCTGCTGGATATTAACAAATCAGATCCTACTGTGCTGACTCCTATTAAAGATCGTAAGCTATTGAAAAAACTCAGCGAGTACAGAGGGAAGTAAAAAGCAAATTTGGCCTCATAATAAAAACCTCCCAACACTTGGGAGGTTTTTATTTTATAGCGATTAAATCCTACCTTTGAAGCTGTGCAAAAAGTCAACACAAGAAAAAAGCTAGGCAGTTACCCTTCCATTGGAGTCGTAATCAGTATTACACTGGCTCTTTTTGTTACCGGACTCTTTGGAACGTTGATTATTTACTCCCAGGAATTAGAAAGGGTGGTACGAGAGAATATCCGGGTACAAGTTTACTTGAAAAACAGCTTGACCGAAACCCAACGTATCCAAGTTGAAAAAAAATTAGAAAGCCTACCCTACGTAAACAAGACCCTTACCAATGAGGCTCCGATAAGGTTTATATCCAAGGAAGACGCTGCCAAACAATTTATTGCTGAAACGGGTGAGGACTTTACCAAATTCTTAGGCGAAAATCCACTTCACAACGCATACTTGATTAGCATTGATCCCGCCTATCATTCTAAAGCTAATCTGGATAAAATCACCCAGGAAATTGAAAAAATGAATGGCGTATTCCAGGTGTTTTATGTGGAAGGCTTAATCGAGTCAGTCAATAAAAATGTAACTCGAATCGGTTTGATTCTGGCTGCAATGGTGGCATTACTCTTAATTACTGTAGTATTGCTTATCAACAATACGCTTAGACTGGCCTTATTCTCACAACGCTTTCTCATCCGCAGTATGCAACTTGTTGGGGCGCGAAAGTGGTTTATTCAACGACCCTTTCTGCTCCGTGCATTCGTGTATGGAATTCTTTCAGGAATTTTGGCATCCGTCTTTATTTGGGCCCTTATCAATTATGCAAATCGCAATATTGAAGATTTGATTGTATTACTAAACAAAGAAAGGATGCTGTCACTCATGGGAAGCTTACTCATCATAGGTGTGATTGTAGCTGTTACCAGTACATTCTTTTCAATCCGTAAGTATTTAAAAATGTCGTTAGACGAATTGTATTAATAGTTGAATCATGGAAAAAATGCCTTTTGGAAAAAAGAATTATCAATGGATGATCATTGGCCTGCTAGCATTGGTGTTGGGTTTCATCATTATGTCAATCGATAAAGAACCGTACGGATTTGGATTTTTGGGACTTACCCTCGGTCCTATTATTGTGATGGGAGGTTTCATTATTGAAATCTATGCCATCCTCCACCGACCTCAAGAGAAAAAATAAAGTTTAATCGCACGTGTCTTTACTGCAATCCATCCTTCTCGCCATCATCGAAGGGTTAACTGAATTTCTTCCCGTGTCTTCAACCGGGCATATGATCATTGCCTCTTCTTTCATGGGCATTGCTGCTGATCCTTTCACTAAACTCTTCACCGTTACGATTCAGTTAGGAGCCATATTGGCAGTAGTAGTTTTATACTGGAAGCGTTTCTTTCAGACATTCGATTTCTATTTTAAAATAGGTGTTGCTTTCATCCCTGCCGTTATTGCAGGGCTTTTCTTTAAAGACTACATTGACTCGCTGTTAGAACGAGTTGATGTTGTTGGATACGCACTACTACTCGGTGGTATCTTTTTTCTGTTTGTCGATAAAATTTTTACTGAAACTAATAGCGATGACCAGAAAATGACCTACTTCAAGGCGTTCAAAATTGGAATGTTTCAGGTCATTGCCATGATACCCGGTGTATCACGCTCAGCAGCAACCATTATTGGCGGGCTTGCACAGCAACTCAACCGAAAAAATGCAGCTGAATTTTCATTTTTTTTAGCAGTGCCCACCATGTTCGCTGCGACTGCCCTTTCTTTCCATGACTTCTATAAAGGAGGATTAGCACTTACTTCCAATGAAACAACGATCTTAATTGTTGGAAATATAGTGGCCTTTATTGTTGCGATGATTGCTATTAAATCATTCATTAATTTTCTGGCTAATCACGGTTTCAAACTTTTCGGGTATTACCGGATTATCCTCGGCATAATCATACTCATCTTATACTATCTTGGCACTGGACTTTCCATCGTGTAATGGAACCGAATACGCAAGACACAGGTCGGGTACTCCTCATTAACAAACCACTCCAGTGGACATCCTTCGATGTCGTGAATAAACTGCGCTATAAGCTAAAAATCAAAAAGATTGGTCATGCTGGCACATTAGATCCGCTTGCGACCGGCCTGCTCATCATTTGTGTAGGAAAGATGACGAAGCAAATCGAATCCTTTATGGGGTTGGAGAAAGAGTACACCGGGATATTTGTTCTCGGACAAACTACACCTTCTCACGATCTTGAGACTGAAGTTTCGGAGAAAAAAGATGTTTCAGGTATTTCTATAGCTGCGATCAATACTGCCGTGAAATTATTTACTGGAAAAATCAATCAACTTCCACCATTACACTCAGCAATCAAGATCGGGGGAAAACGAGCTTATAAATTTGCCAGAAAAGGTGCCACCGTTGAACTTCAACCCCGTGAAGTTGAGGTAAAGGAATTTGAAATCACAGCGATACGTTTACCTGAATTACATTTCCGAATTGTTTGTTCTAAGGGAACTTACATTAGAAGTCTGGCGAGAGATGTAGGCGATGCGCTTGGCGTTGGTGCGTATCTTTCACAACTTTGCCGAACACGGATTGGAGAGTATAAACTTGAAAATGCCTTATCGCTAGATGAAGTGACGCCTATAGAGCATGCGGATTTATCATAACCTTGACGATTTTAGCTCCATCCGGAATGCCGTAGTTACAAGCGGCATTTTTGATGGTGTTCATGTTGGTCATCAAAAGATCTTGTCGCGCCTGCATGAAATAGCAGAGAGAACAAAAGGGGATACGGTTGTGATTACCTTTTGGCCACACCCCCGTCTAGTACTATACCCTGATGCCGATCTTAAGCTTTTGAACACCTTTGAAGAAAAGGCAGAATTAATTAAAGAGCAAGGGGTTCATCACTTGCTTAGGATTCCTTTCACCAAAGAATTTTCCCAACTTTCCTCTGAGGAGTTTATTACAAAAATTCTGGTAGAGAAAATCGGAACAAAAAAACTGGTAATCGGTTACGATCATCACTTTGGTAAAAACCGAGAAGGGAGTTTTGAGCAATTAAAACTCAATGGCCCCAAGTATGGATTCGATGTTGAAGAAATCTCAAGACAGGACGTTGACCATGTTGGTGTAAGTTCTTCTAAAATCCGGAAAGCAATTGAAACTTCCGATCTGGAAACTGCTACCCATCTTTTAGGTCGTCCGTATAGCATTTCCGGTCGGGTAATAAAGGGCGACAAGCTTGGTCGTACGATCGGCTTTCCTACCGCCAATATTGAAATTGACTCAACCCACAAACTCGTTCCTGCCGATGGAATTTATGCGGTTACCGTACAGCATGGACATGCTGCTTACAACGGAATGCTTTACATTGGCAACAGGCCAACGGTGGATGGAATCAAAAGGAATATCGAGGTAAATATTTTTAATTTTGACAGAGAAATTTATGGTGAATCCCTCACCATAAATTTCCATCATTATATAAGGGATGACATTAAGTTTGCCAGTCTGGAAGAGTTAAAATCGCAGATGGAAAAAGATCAAGAAGAATCTACTCAAATTTTAAACAACATTAAAAGTTAATATGTCATGATCAATAAAGTTGTAAAGGATGCGGATGATGCAGTAAAAGACATACCCAATAATGCAACGCTTATGCTGGGAGGTTTTGGATTGAGTGGCATTCCGGAAAATTGTATTGCAGCACTTTTACGAAAAGGAGTTAATGGACTTACGTGTATCTCCAATAATGCTGGGGTAGATGATTTCGGAATTGGTCTATTATTAAAGACCAGACAGGTAAAAAAGATGATCTCTTCTTATGTAGGTGAAAACGCTGAATTTGAACGTCAATTACTTTCGGGCGAACTTGAAGTTGAATTAATTCCACAAGGTACATTGGCTGAACGTTGCAGGGCAGGTGGGGCTGGCATTCCGGCATTTTATACACCGGCAGGTTATGGAACCGAAGTGGCTGAAGGAAAAGAAGTGAGAGAGTTCGATAATAAAAAATATCTCCTCGAGCAGTGGCTTCGTGCTGATTTTTCAATCGTAAAAGCCTGGAAAGGTGACACCACAGGAAATCTAATTTACCGTGGAACAGCCAGGAATTTTAACCCGATGATGGCAGCTGCTGGAGAAATTACCATCGCAGAAGTTGAAGAACTTGTGCCAATTGGAGAACTTGATCCGAACCATATTCATACGCCTGGTATTTACGTACAAAGAATTTTCCAAGGGAAAAATTATGAGAAGCGAATTGAACAAAGAACTGTCTTAAAATTTGAAAATTCGGTAATTCGATGATTTGGTAATGCGTTAATTCAGTAATAAAATATGAACGATCCGAATAAAAAATATAACCCAAGTCTTAAAGACAACCTGATTGTTAATTTAACTTTTCAGTTTGCTCTGGATATTGTAAAGTTTGTTGAATTATTAGAAAGTAATCGCAAATATGCAGTAGCTAATCAATTAATCCGATCAGGCACATCCGTTGGAGCAAATGTACGTGAAGCCCAAAATGCTGAATCAAGAGCAGACTTTATCCATAAACTAAAAATTGCCGCCAAAGAAGCCGATGAAACTGAGTATTGGCTGGAAATCTGTGACCAATCCGAAAGCTATCCAAACTGCAAAGAACTATTAAATCAAATTCTAAGCATAAAGAAAGTGCTCTCAAAAATCATAGCATCTTCAAAATCATCAACGAATAAACGAATCAGCACATCAACGAATTAATATGCTTGATAAAATAGGTATCGCAAAACGGATAGCACAGGAAGTTAGGAACGGGATGTACATCAACCTGGGTATTGGCATACCAACATTGGTGGCAAACTATATTCCCTCCAATCTAAATATTGTTCTACAGTCGGAAAACGGATTGCTAGGTATCGGCCCTTTCCCTACTGAAGATAGAGTTGATCCGGACTTGATTAATGCCGGAAAACAAACCATCACCATGATGCCCGGCTCCGCTTTGTTCAGTTCGTCAGAAAGCTTTGAGATGATCCGTGGAGGTCACGTTGATCTAACCATTCTTGGAGCCATGGAGGTTTCAGAAAATGGAGACATTGCAAACTGGAAAGTACCCGGAAAAATGGTAAAGGGAATGGGGGGTGCTATGGATTTGGTAGCCTCAGCCAAACACATTATTGTAGCGATGCAACACTGCAGTAAGGAAGGAGCTTCGAAGCTATTAAAGCACTGTTCATTGCCGATTACCGGATTGAAGTGTGTAAAAAAAATTGTATCCGACCTCGCAGTGCTGGATGTTTTACCACAGGGTGGTTTCAAGTTATTGGAACGAGCGCCCGGAATTAGTGTCGATCAAATTAAAAATGCAACGGAAGGGAAACTTTTAGTGGAAGGTGAAATTCCGGAAATGAGAATA